>CAZPED010000001.1:0-39019 GCA_964585335.1 uncultured Planctomycetaceae bacterium
ACACGTATGCCGAGCGGCTGCAATCGCTGATCGAGGCCAAAGTGGCCGGCCGCGAAATCGTCGGCGCCCCGCCTAAGGAGGAGCCGCCGGTGATCAACCTGATGGATGCGCTCAAGCAGAGCATTGCCCGCAAGGAAAAGCCCGCCAAACGGATCACGAAGCGGCCGGCTGCCAAGTCGGTCAAAAAACGGCACCCGAGCAAACGTCACACGGCTTGATTGTGCGTTAAACGGCTATTTTGGGGCAGTTCAACTACCAGCGCCGGCTTTGGCGCGGCGTTTGCAATTTACCAGCGGCACCCTGTTCTGATCACTCAGTCCGGAGACCGCCACGATGATTGCCTCTCAGCGCAGCACGACTCGTTCCAAGACCTCGCCCGACCGCGTCGACCCTTCCCCCGCGATGATTCGCCGCCGGGCCGCCGCCATCCAACGCCAGTGGAGCCAGCATACGCGGATCAAGCGAGCGGGCGGGGCGGAAGACTTTCGGGCAGTGATCGAACTGCCCTCGCAACCGAGTCGGCGCGGTTTTAGCGTCGAGTAGTCCGCCAGTTCTCAACGAAAGGACATGGCCATGCAACGCCCAGATCAGGCCAATTTACCGATTCGCGTTGGTGTCTTCGACTCGGTCCAAGAGGCCGACGCCGCCGTCGCCGAACTGCTGGCCGCGGGCTTCACCCAGGACGAAATCACGGTGATTTGCTCGCGCGAAGCGGTCCAAAAGCATTTCGCCCGCTTCGAACACCAGGACCCCGCGGGAGCGCATACGCCAGCCGCGGTGGCCACGGGCGGAGCCATTGGCGCGACCCTGGGCGGGCTGGCCGTGTTGGCGGGTGCCGCCACCGTGGGCGGCGCCGTGCTGTTGGTTGCCGGAGGCTTGGCGCTGTGGACCGGCGGAGTCGTCGGCGGTTTGGTCGGAGCCATGATGACCCGCGGCGTCGAGAAGGAACTTGCCAACTATTACGACCAGGCCGTCTCGCAAGGTCGGGTGCTCGTGGCCGTCGAAGAGACCGCCACGGACCGCAAGCAACTGCTCGCGCGGGCCGAGACCATCCTGGCGTCACACGGCGTAGATCCGCTACCGCTGCCGGAAGCCTGACCGCCGCCGTCTTGCACCCGGATTCATCCTGACCACGCTGGGCAAATTGGTGCCAGGGGGATGAATTCGGCTCGAAAAAACCGGGGTGAGCGGCCCTCTCAAGCCATTCGGCACGCGGTCTGCTCATAACCCAAGTCGCACATCCTGTCTCACACGTCCCATCGAAGGAGTGTCGCTATGAACCTGTTTGCCGAATTAGTGTTGAGCCCCGGCGGCGTGCTCTCGTGGATCGTCGTAGGCTTGATTGCCGGGTGGCTGGCCGGTCTGACCATGAGCGGCGGCGGCTACGGCATTGTCCGTGACATCTTGTTGGGCCTGGCCGGTGCGCTCGTGGGTGGTTTTGTCTCTGGGTTCTTCATTGCTGGCGACGCCGGCTTTTGGGGCAGCCTGGTCATTGCCGCGCTCGGCGCCTGCCTGTTGATCGGCATTTCGCGGTTGCTCATTCCTGGACATCGCGCGCCGCGACTGTAAGCTGGCTGCCAGGCACCCATACCCGAGGTAACGCGAGCCGAATTCAAGCTGATGTTCTCGTTTACCAAGCAGACCGCCCAGCGGCGCCTCCCCATTGGCGCTGAGATGCAGCCCGGGGGAGGCGCCCATGTTCGCGTATGGGCGCCGCGTTGCCGCCGAGTTGCCTGCGTGCTGCCGCACGCCGACGTGGCAGTGGAGCTCTCCGCCGAAGAGGGCGGCTACCACAGCGGCCTGGTGCCCGCAGCCAAGGCCGGTCAGCGCTACGGGTTTCGCCTCGACGATCAAGAGCGGCTCTATCCCGACCCTGCCTCGCGCTATCAGCCCGAGGGGCCACACGGTCTTTCGCAACTGGTCGACCCAGCCAGTTTTGAGTGGCGCGATGGCAACTGGCGGGGCGCCGCCCTGCCCGGCCAGGTGATCTACGAACTGCACGTCGGCACGTTCACGCCCGAGGGAACCTGGAGCGCGGCGCTCGTCAAGCTGCCCCACCTGGTGGACCTGGGCATCACGCTGATCGAAGTGATGCCGGTGGCCGACTTCGCGGGCGGCTTTGGCTGGGGCTACGACGGCGTCAACCTGTTTGCCCCCACCCGGCTATACGGCACACCCGATGACTTTCGCCGGTTCGTGGAGGCGGCTCACCTGGCGGGCCTGGGTGTGATTCTGGACGTGGTTTACAACCACTTTGGACCGGTGGGCAACTACCTGGGACAGTTCTCGACGCACTATCAATCGCAAAAGCATCAGACCGATTGGGGCGACGCCATTAACTACGACGCCGACGAGTGCCACGGCGTCCGCGAGATGATGATCGCCAACGCCGGCTATTGGATCGACGAGTTCCACATCGACGGCCTGCGGCTCGACGCCGTGCACGCCATCGTCGACGATTCGCCCGATCACGTTCTGTCGGCCATCGGTCGCCAGGTGCGCAGTGCTGCGGGCGACCGCCAGACGCTCGTATTTGCCGAGAACGAACAACAGCAAACTCGCTTGCTGCGCGCGGCCGATCAGGGTGGCTACGGCCTCGACGCGGCCTGGAACGACGACTTCCACCACGCGGCCCGCGTGGCGATGACCGGACACAACGAGTACTACTACAGCGACTATCAGGGTACGCCGCAGGAATTGATTTCGGCCCTGCGCTGGGGCTACTTGTACCAAGGACAGTGGAATCATCGCCAACGGCGTTTTCGCGGCGCGCCGGCGCTCGACCTCGAGGCCCGCCAATTCGTCGTCTTTTTGCAGAATCACGATCAGGTGGGGAACTCGCCGCAAGGCAAGCGGTTGCCCGAGCTGACTTCGCCGGGCCGGTATCGCGCGATGACGGCGCTCTTGCTGCTCTCGCCGGGCACTCCACTGCTCTTTCAGGGACAGGAGTTTGCCGCCAGCGCGCCGTTCGTCTACTTTGCCGACCATGAACCCGACCTGAGCGCCCTGGTGCGCGAGGGCCGCATGAACGAGCTGCGGCATTTTCGCCGACTGGCCGGCTCGAACGGCCTGGCCCACTTCGACGATCCTTGCGACGGCGCGACGTTCGAAAAGTGCAAGCTCGACTGGCAAGAGCTCGACGCGCACTGTCAGCACTACGCGCTGCACCGCGATTTGCTGCGACTGCGCCGCGACGATCCGGTGTTCGCCGCACAGCGTGCCGAGAGGATTCATGGCGCGGTCATCGCCCCCGAGGCCTTCTTGCTGCGCTACCTGGGCGACGATGGCGACGACCGATTGCTGCTGGTCAACCTGGGTCGCGACCTGGATTGGCGACCGATCACCGAACCGCTGCTGTCGCCGCCGCAGGACAGCGAATGGCAGATTATCTGGTCGAGCGAAGATCCATGCTACGGCGGACTGGGCACGGCGCCGCTCGACGTGCGCGGCTGGTACTTGCACGGCCATGCCGCCGTGGTGCTGGCAGCCCAGCGGACGAGCTAGAGCCCGGCGCGTCCCCGAACAAGACGATTGACGCCAGGCCAAGCCATCGGCTAGGAACATAGCGTGTAGATCGTTGCCGAACGGCAGTTCCCAGTTCTTCGCGAGGGCCCTGGCGCGTGATGGCGAAATCTGCCTCCCCGACCCGAGTGGACGCCGATGCCGAGGCGGTGCTCGGCGTCGATCCACTCTGGTACAAAGATGCCGTTATCTATCAGCTGCACGTGCGGTCGTTTCGCGATAGCGACGCTGACGGTATTGGAGATTTTCCGGGGCTGACGCAAAAGCTCGACTACCTGCAAGACCTCGGCGTCACGGCACTGTGGTTATTGCCGTTCTATCCCTCGCCGCTGCGCGACGATGGCTACGATATTTCGAGCTACACCGAGGTGAACCCCGCCTACGGCGACCTGCGCGATTTCAAGGCCTTCATACGCGAGGCCCACGCTCGCGGGCTGAGGGTCATCACCGAACTGGTCATCAACCACACCTCGGACCAGCACCCCTGGTTCCAGCGGGCGCGGCATGCCAAGCCCGGCAGTCCGGAGCGAGACTTCTACGTCTGGAGCGACACGCCCGAGAAGTACGCCGATGCCCGGATTATTTTCAAGGACTTCGAGGTTTCGAACTGGGCCTGGGACCCACTGGCCAAAGCCTATTACTGGCATCGATTCTACGCGCATCAGCCCGATTTGAATTTCGATAACCCGCGCGTGCAAAAAGCCGTGCTCGACGTGCTCGACTACTGGCTGAAGCTGGGCGTCGACGGTTTGCGGCTGGACGCGGTGCCCTACCTGTATGAGCGCGAAGGGACGAACTGCGAGAACCTGCCCGAGACACACGGCTTTCTCAAGCAGCTGCGCAGCCATGTCGATCGGTATTTTGCCGGCCGCATGCTGTTGGCCGAAGCCAACCAGTGGCCCGAGGATGCGATCGCCTATTTCGGCGAAGGCGACGAATGCCACACGGCGTTTCACTTTCCGGTGATGCCGCGACTATTCATGGCGATTCACATGGAAGACCGCTTCCCGATTGTCGACATCTTGCAGCAGACTCCGGCCATACCGGCCGACTGCCAATGGCTGATCTTTCTGCGCAATCACGATGAATTGACGCTCGAGATGGTCACCGATGAAGAACGCGACTACATGTACCGCGTTTATGCCCGCGACCGCCAGGCGCGCATCAACCTCGGCATTCGCCGCCGCCTGGCGCCGCTCTTGGGCAACAATCGCCGCAAGATCGAGCTGATGAACGGCCTGCTCTGCTCGCTACCCGGCACGCCGGTCATTTATTACGGCGACGAGATCGGCATGGGCGACAACATCTACCTGGGCGACCGCCACGGCGTGCGCACGCCGATGCAATGGAGCCCCGACCGCAACGCGGGATTTTCCAGCGCGAACCCACAGCGGCTGTACTCGCCCGTGATTATCGACTCCGAGTACTTGTTCGAGACAGTGAACGTCGAAACGCAGCAGAAGAATCCCTCGTCGCTGCTCTGGTGGATGCGGCGGCTGATCGCCTTGCGCCAGCACTACGTGGCCTTGCGCCGCGGCACGCTCGAAGTGCTCTCGCCCGAAAACTCCAAGATCCTGGCCTTCATCCGCGAACACAGCGATCAATGCGTGCTGATGGTGGCCAACCTCTCGCGGTTCGTGCAGTTCGTCGAGCTGGACCTGAGCCGATTCGCCGGACGCCGGCCGCTGGAAATCTTCGGCCAGACCGCCTTTCCGGCGATCGGCAAGACGCCCTACGTGCTGACGCTCGCGCCCCACGCGTTTTATTGGTTCGCGCTGGAAGGCGAAGTAGCGGCCGTGGTGCCGGCCGCGGGCGTCGAGTTGCCGCTCATTAAGGCTGACCCGGCGGCCGACTGGCGGCCGCTACTGCAAGGCCGCCAGCGGCGGTCGTTCGAGGCCCTGCTGCGACGCGAGCTGCCGCAACGCAACTGGTTCCAGGGCAACGGCCGGCAGATCCAGGCGGTTCATCTATTCGATGCCGTTCCGCTCGACCGCTCGGAGCCGCACAACCCCTGCCTGACGATTCTCAGGGTCGACTATCTCGAAGGCGAACCCGAGGGCTACCTGTTGCCCCTGTCGATCGTCGGCGACGGCCAGGCGGAACCCGCGCCGCTGCCGGGCTCGACGCCGCTGGCGCGGACCCAGAAGGCAGGCGCCAAGGAATCGTCGCTCGTGGTCGACGCCGCGTTCGACCCGATCGCCGCGGCGAAGCTGCTCGAGGTGATGGCCGGGCGGCGACGTTTGAAAGGCGCGCACGGCCACCTGATCGGCTGGTCGGAGCCGGAATTGAACGATCTGGTCGATTCTGGCGCGGAGCTGCGCGCGGCGCCCACGCGGGTCGACGAGCCCGACAGCTACCTGGTCTATGGCGACCGGCTGCTGCTGACGCTGTATCGGCGGTTGGAAAGCGGCATTCATCCCGACCTGGAGCTGAGCCGTTTTCTTTCGCGTCCCGAGGCTCGCTTTACCCATGCCCCGCGGCTGCTCGGGGCGCTCGAGTATCGCAGCGAGGCCGACGAAGGCATCACGATCGGCGTGCTGCACGACTATCAGCCCCACTCGGTCGTGGGCTGGCAATTCGCGCAAGACTCGCTCGCGCGCTTTTGCGAGCAGGTGATGGCCCTGCCGGCCGACGCCCGGCCAGCCACTGACCCTGCCGCGCAATCGTCGCTATGGGACCTCGCCGCCGGGCAGGCCCCCTCCCAGGCCAAAGAACTGCTCGGAGGCGTACTCGAGTGGACGGCGCTGCTGGGGCGTCGCACGGGCGAGCTGCATTTGGCGCTCACGGCCGACCAGGTCGATCCGGCCTTCGCACCCGAACCGTTCACGCAGTTCCACCAGCGTTCGCTTTATCAATCGTCGCGCAAGCTGGCGCTGCAAACCTTGCAGAAGCTGCGGGCGCGAATCAAGTCGTTGCCGGGCGAGGTCGAAGCGCTCGCGCTCGACGTGCTGGGGCGCGAGCGGCCACTGCTCGACAAGTTGCGGCAGATCGTCGGCCCCAAAATCGTGGCCACGCGCATTCGCTGCCACGGCAACCTGCACCTGGGCCACGTGCTCTACACGGGCAAGGACTTTATGTTCATCGACTTTGGCGGCGAGCCCACGCTGCCGCTTTCTGCCCGCCGCATCAAGCGCAACGCCATCGACGACCTGGCCGGCATGGTCCACTCTTTTCAATACGCCGCCTCGCAAATGCTCACGCAGCTGCCCAAGCTGGGCATCACCGCGCCCGACGCCGTGGCCGCCTGGCACAAGGCTTCCCAGTTTTGGGCACTGTGGAGCGGTTCGGCCTTTTTGCGATCCTATGCCACGACCACGGCCGGCAGCGGGTTGCTGCCCAAGAGCCGCGCGCAGTGGGACCTGCTCTTGCAGTTCTACCTGCTCGAAGAAGCGATTTACGAGCTGCGCTACAACCTTTCGTCGGCCGCCGACCAGGTGGCGGTGCCCCTGGGACGGATCGCGCAACTGCTCGATGCCACGCCGTAGCCGGCACTCGGCTGTGTCGCGCCGGCTAGATTGTCTCTTCCACCTTGAGAGGCGACCGCAGCACGACGACCGAGCACGATTGCAACGGATAGCGGTCGCTCACGGCCGCACCGGCTTCGAGCGCGTCGTCGGCCGTGTCGAACACCAACTCCCATGGGCCGCTATCGCCATTGCCGGGCGAAGGCAGGACGAAGTCGATCGTGTTGGCATGGTCGGCGTTAAACAGCAATAGCAGCGTGTCGCCGCGAATCGTCTCGCCATGCTCGTCAACGTCGATCGCGCCGCCAAATAGTTGCACGCCCAGGCATCGGACGAACGACGTGGTCCAGGCTTCGTCGGCCATTTCGGCGCCGCTGGGATCGAGCCAGGCGATTTCCGGCGCCTCGGCGCCTTGAATGGCCTGGCCGTGAAAGAACCGGCGACGGTGAAACACGGGCTGTTCGTGAAACAGCGCAATCAGCCTTCGGGTGAATTTGAGCAAAGACTCTTGCTCGGGCCCAAGGTCCCAGTGCAGCCACGAGATTTCGTTATCCTGACAGTAGGCGTTATTGTTTCCCTTTTGGGTGTGGCCGATTTCGTCGCCGGCCAGCAACATGGGTGCCCCCTGCGAAAGAATCAGCGTCGCCAGAAAGCCGCGCTTCTTTTTCTCGCGCAAGGCGCGGATGGCGGGGTCGTCCGTTTCGCCTTCGACGCCGCAGTTCCAACTCAGGTTGTCGTTCGTGCCGTCGCGATTCTCCTCGCCGTTGGCCTCGTTGTGCTTCGAGTCGTACGCAACCAGGTCGTGCAGCGTAAAGCCGTCGTGGGCCGTAATGAAGTTGAT
This sequence comes from uncultured Planctomycetaceae bacterium, assembly GCA_964585335.1. Taxonomy (GTDB): domain Bacteria; phylum Planctomycetota; class Planctomycetia; order Pirellulales; family PALSA-1355; genus CAZPED01. The sequence continues at coordinate 7,828 of CAZPED010000001.1, forward strand.
GCTGGCGTGTGGCCTGCGGCTGCTCCACTCGTACAAATCGCTCGAGCCGCAAAAGCGCGTGGCAAACTCCGACACCACGCCGCCGTCCCCTTTCCAGAACCGGCGAATGCAGTCGCGATACTTGCCGTTCCACTCCGACCATAGCACCGGAAAGTTGCCCACCTGGTAGCCGCCCGCGCCCAGATCCCACGGCTCGGCGATCAGCTTGACCTGCGAAATCACTGGGTCCTGGTGGATGATGTCGAAAAACGCGCCCAGCTTGTCGACTTCGTGCAGCTCGCGGGCCAGGGTACTGGCCAGATCGAAACGAAACCCGTCGATGTGCATGTGCGTGATCCAGTAGCGCAAGCTGTCCATGATCAGCTGCAGCACCCGCGGATTGCGCATGTGAAACGTGTTGCCGCACCCGGTAAAGTCCATGTAGTAGCGCGGATCTTCGGGCGACAGCCGGTAATACGAGGCGTTGTCGATGCCGCGGAACGACATCGTTGGCCCCAGTTGGTTGCCTTCGGCGGTGTGGTTGTACACCACGTCGAGAATCACTTCGATGCCCGCCCCGTGCAGGTTGCGGACCATGGTCTTGAACTCGCGCACGACGTCGCCGGCGGCCTCGACCGACCCGTAGCGGCGCGCGGGGGCAAAAAAGCCCAGCGTGTTGTAACCCCAGTAGTTGACCAGTCCCTTGTCGACCAGATGGCGATCGTCGACCGGCTCGTGTACTGGCAGCAATTCGACGGCCGTGATGCCCAGGTTTTTCAGATACTTGATTGCCGCGTCGGAGCTCAAACCGGCATAGGTTCCGCGCAAGTGCTCGGGCACCTCGGGATGCATGCGGGTAAAACCCTTGACGTGCATCTCGTAGATCAGCGTTTTGCTCCAAGGCGTTTTCGGTGGCCGATCGTCGCCCCAGGTAAACGCCTCGTCGACCACTGCCGCCAGCGGCGCGAATGCCGCGTTGTCGCGATCGTCAAACGACAGGTCGGCTTCGGCATCGCCAACCTTGTAGCCCCACATCTCGTCCGACCACCTGGTCTCGCGGGCAATCGCCTTGGCGTATGGATCGAGCAGCACCTTGTTGGCATTGAAGCGGTGCCCTTCCTTGGGCTCGTAAGGGCCCTCGATCCGGTAGCCGTAAATCTGCCCCGGCAGCACGTCGGGCAGATAAACGTGCCAGACCATGTCGGTTTGGTTGGCGATGCGAATGCGGTGCGATTCGCGCTCGGCATCGGCCGAGTCGAACAAACAAAGCTCCACGCCCGTGGCGTGCTCGGAATAGATGGCAAAGTTGGTGCCACTGCCGTCCCACGTAGCACCCAAAGGATACGGTCGCCCCGGCCAGATGCGAAAGTTCATGCAGCGTCCAGAATGACAAGTGATGGGAGTTGTTGAGAGGTTCGCAATTGCCCCGACTCAGTTTTCACCAGCCAACAGCGACACAGGAAAGTATCGAAACACGTCGCTCAAGTCCAGCGCGGCGGCGCCCGATGCCAATCGCGTGGTGCTCACGGTTCGCCCCGAGAGCACGTCGCGCCACTGCCGCGGAGCTTCTTCAGGCAAGATTAGCACTGTTTCGACCCAGCCGTCGGCCCAAGGGTTCTCGTCTGGCCCTTGGCCGGCGAAATTCTGCCAAGCCGCCGCCAGCAAACGGGGCGCCAGGCACAGAGCCCATTGCGGCTCGGCCACGCGGGCAAAGGCACACAGTTGAGCGCTACGTGGTCCCTCGGCAAACACCGGCAGGTACTTGCCCTCCAGCACGCTCTGGTGGCTGCGGCGATACTGCAGCACCTGCCAGATGGTAAACATCTTGATTCGCGCATCGGGCCAGGCGGCCGCCAGCTCGCTGACCAACTGCCCGCGATTCTCCGCGAACTTCTGTTTCAGCTCCTCGAGCGCGGCGGCCCGGGCGGCAAAGTCGACGGGCCGGCGATTATCGGGATCAACCAGGTTGAAGTCCCAGAATTCGGTGCCTTGATAAAAATCGACAACGCCCGGCGCGCAACACTTGACCAGCAATTGCGACAGGCTGTTGCAAAATCCCGGGCCCACGATCGACCGCACGAACTGGTCGAGATCCTGCACGAACGGCGACTCGGCATCGGCCAGGATCGTGCGAATGAAATTGGCCACCCCCTCGTCGTACTCCTCATACGGATTGAGCCAACTGGTGTGCAGCTTGGCTTCGCGCAGCGCCTTGTCGAGATACCGCACGATCCGCTCGACATACTCCGCCCCGCCGACGGCCAGCCCGCCTGCCGGCCAGGTGCCCACCAGCGTCTGATAAACCAGGTATTCCTCGTTGGCGTCGGGCACGGGTTCGCCATCGAGCTCGACACGCGCCGCGGCATTCATCGCTTGCCAGCGGCCGATGGCCTGCTGCCACTGCTCGGGAATCTCAGAGAGCACGTTCAGCCGGGCGCGGACGTCCTCGCCGCGCTTGGTGTCGTGAGTTCCCGAGGCCAGCATCGTGTGCGGCCAGCTCGATGCTTGCTCGACAACGCGGCGATGAAACTGCTCGACCGAGACGCCGGCAATCGTCGGATCGCCCCCCACCTCGTTGAGCGACGCCAAGGGGTAGTAGCGGTAAAACGACGTGTCCTCAAGCCCCTTGGCCGTTACCGGGCCGGTGAACTGCTGAAACCGCAATACGAATTGCTCGCGCTGCCGGCGGTCGGCCTCGCTCAACCCGCTGGGTGCTTCCAGCAGCAATACCGAGGCAATAAAGTCGAAGAACGTGGGACTCATGGCCGGGTTGCGCCGCTTGGCAATCCGCACCGCCTCTTGAATCCGCCGCCGATCGTCCAACCGCACCTCGCCCGTCGAGGGACGGATATAAGTGCGGTAGACCGGGAAGCAGGCTACCACCTCGCGCAAGGCCCGAAACAGCGAAAACCGGGTGAAATCGCGCGACCAGCGGTCCTGCTCCGAGATCTGATCCAGCAAGTGAGCCAGCACGTACATTTCCGATGAGAGCGAAGTGGACAAAATCGTTCGCTTGCTCTCGTGCAGCACCTGGGCAAACGAATCCCAGCGGCCAATGAAGCGGGCGTACGCCTCGCGCAGGGCATAGGCTCCCCGGCGGTCGACAAACACGCCATTAAGCAGGTTGAGAAAGTCATAGCCCGTGGTGCCCTGCACGGGCCAATCGGCTGGCAGGCCCTCGTCGAAGGCCAGGATCTTTTCGACGACCGTGTAGAGTGGGCCGTCCGCATCGTCTCCGGCCGAATCGTCGTTGACCGAGCTTCCCCGGCGGGCATTGGCGACCGCTTCGGCCAGATTGCTGAGATAGGCTTGCGGATCGCGCAGCCCATCGGCATGGTCGATCCGCAGCGCGGTTACCCAGCCGGCTCCCACGTAGTGCAGGATGGCGGCGTGCACGGCATCGAACACTTCGGGATCTTCGACCCGGATGGCGGCCAGCGAGTCGACGTCGAAAAACCGTCGGTAGTTGATCTCGTCGGTGGCGACGCGCCAATAACATAGACGATAGGCCTGATCGGCCAAAAAAGCTTCGAGCTTGTCGAAACTGGCCGGAGTTCCCGGCTGCCCGTTGAAGTCGGCCAGTGCCCGTTCGATGGCAGCCGCGATCTCGCTGTTCTGTTCGATCAGCGCCGCCAGTCGGCGCCGAGCTACTTCCTTTTCGCGGTAGCGCTGGCCGACCGCATCGCTGTCCGTGGCGTTGCGGTCGGGCAAGTGCTCCAGCGAACTGATAATGCTTTCCAGCTCCATGCTCTCGTCGGCATCCGGCTCCATCCGGGGCACGAGCAACTCGGCCATGTGCCGCAGCAAGGCGACCCAGCTCCGCGGATCGGTGGGAAATGCCCGGTCGTAATAGCGAACGACGAAACGCTGAGCTTCATAGGCCAAGCGCAATTGTCCTTCGTCGACCACCCGGCCAAACTGATCGCCCAAGACCGGCAATAGCACCTTGCCGCGCAGGGCTTCCTTCGGCGGACTCCAATCAATGTCGAAAAAACGGGCATAGATCGACGCCGGCCCATTCTCGAGCACGTCTTGCCACCACAGGTTGTGCGGGTCGGCAATGCCCATGTGATTGGGCACGATGTCAACCATCACACCCAATCCCTGCTTGCCCAGCACCAGGGCCATCTGTTGCAAATCGTCTTCGGTGCCCAGCGCCGGGTCGAGCTGCGTCGGATCCACCACGTCGTAGCCGTGGCCGCTTCCCGCGGAAGCCCGAAAGAATGGCGACAAGTACGCTGACCCAATGCCCAGGTCGGCCAGATAGCCGGCCAGGTCGCGGACTTGCGCAAAGCTGAGATGGCCGCTCAACTGCAAGCGATAGGTCGCGCTGGGTGCTGAAGCTCGGGCCATACGCGTTTAATCCCTGTGGTGTCCCGCGCGCTGGCTCACAATCGACCATCATGGTCGGCATGCAACCAATGCGATCATCATACTGCCTGCGTCGGCCCTGGCAAAACTCGCAAGTTGGGCCAATCGACCACAGACCGATTGCAGGTCGCGTGCCACGCGGCGCGACATGGCTTCTGCGCGGCGCGGTTCTTGCAGCACCCGGCCATTGAGCAGTTAGTTCGCAAAGCCCCCTTTCGATCATGTCATGCAGCGCACCACGGGCCGGCGATATCCAATTGGGGCGGAACTGGTCGCAGGCGGTGCACACTTTCGCGTCTGGGCTCCCGACCACGAGCGGGTCGATCTGATTTCCGACGCTGGACGGTTGCAACTCGAGCGGCAGGCGGATGGTTATTTCTCGGGGGCGGCCCCGCTGACTGCCGGAGCCGATTACCAGTTTTGCCTCGACCGCCACGATCAACCATGGCCCGACCCCGCCTCGCGCTTTCAGCCGCAGGGGCCACTGGGCCCCTCGCGACTAGTCGATGGGAGCCGATTTGACTGGCGCGACGACCAATGGCGGGGCCTGGGCCCGCACGACCAGGTGCTCTACGAGCTGCACGTGGGCACCTTTACTCGAGAAGGCACCTGGGCCGCCGCGGCAAAGCAGCTGGCCGGGCTGGCAGAGCTGGGCATCACGGCGCTCGAAATCATGCCGATCGCCGAGTTTCATGGCCGGTTTGGTTGGAGCTACGACGGCGTTAACCTGTTTGCGCCCAGCCGGCTGTATGGCGCTCCGGACGACCTGCGGCGGTTTGTCGATCAGGCCCATCAACTGGGCATCGGCGTACTACTCGACGTCGTTTACAACCATTTCAGTCGCCTTGGCGAACGAGTGCTCACGGCATTCTCACGGCATTATCTTTCCGAGCGACACAAGAGCGAATGGGGCGGAGCACCCAATTTCGACGCCGCACGGTCAGCGGGCGTCCGCGAGTTCTTCCTGGCCAACGTGGCCTACTGGATCGAGGAGCTCCACTTCGACGGACTGCGAATCGACGCCACGCAGTCGTTTGCCGATAAGTCGGCCTCGCATATTCTGACCGAACTCTGCCAGACCGCTCGGCGCGCGGCCGGAGCCCGTAGCGTGCTGCTCGTGGGCGAAAACGAACCGCAACGAGCCGAGCTGCTATGGCCGGCCGATCAGGGCGGCTGTGGGTTTGACGCGCTCTGGAACGACGATTTTCATCACAGCGCCCTGGTGCGGCTGACGGGCCGCCGCGAGGCCTATTACACCGACTACACGGGTTCGGCCCAGGAGCTGTTGGCCGCCGTGCAATGGGGCTATCTCTACCAGGGGCAACGTTACTCCTGGCAGCACAACCCGCGCGGCACACCGGCGATCGACCTCCCCGCCCACCAGTTCGTCAACTTCCTCGAAAACCACGATCAGCTAGCCAATTCGCTCACGGGCCAGCGAGTTCACCAGCGGACCAGCCCTGGCCGCTATCGCGCCCTGACCGCCTTGTGGCTTTTGGCGCCGCAAACCCCTCTGTTGTTCCAGGGCCAGGAGTTCGGCGCCTCGACGCCCTTCCTATACTTCAACGATGCGCCCGCCGACGAAGCCGCGGCGGTGCTTGCCGGGCGGGCACAGTTCATGTCCCAATTTCGATCCGTGGCGACCGCGACCATGCAAGCCCGTTTACCCAATCCGTGCGACCAGCAGACGTTTGCCTGCTGCCAACTCGACCCGCGGGAGCGTGACGCGAGGGGGCCGATCTACTTGCTGCATCGCGACTTGCTCCGCTTGCGGCGCGACGACCCCGTGATCGGCCAGCGCGGATCAACCGTGGTCGAAGGCGGCCAACTGTCCGACGACGCGCTGCTGATTCGCTTTCTGGCCCCCCACGACACGCGGTTGTTGATGGTCAACTTCGCCGCGGAGCTACGGCGCGCTTCCATCGCGCATCCGCTTGTCGCGCCGCCGCGCGGTTGCCAATGGCAAACACTTTGGTCTAGCGACGACCCACGTTACGCCGGCCCCGGCAGCGCCGCGCTCTGCCAGGCCGACGGCTGGGTCGTACCTGGAGAATCGGCCACGCTGCTGGCACCAGTTTCCGAAGAGCATCAGCCATGATCCCGGTAGTTCTGCGCCGCCGCCCAGCGCCCCCCGACTCGCACGATCCCCAGCAATTGGTCGAGCACGAATGGCTGGTAACCAACGGCTTGGGCGGTTATGCCTCGGGCACTCTATCGGGCATCAGCACGCGGCGCTACCACGGGCTGTTGATCGCCGCGCTACCGGCGCCGCTGGGCCGGACGATGATGTTCAATCACTTGATCGAACAGGTGCGGCTGCCCGACAACCGGGTGATTTCACTGGCCGGCGAGGCGGCCCAAAACGAAGTTGACGGCGAAGCCCGGCGGCTGTCGAGCTTCGAACTGCAGGACGGCTTGCCCGTGTGGCGTTACCACGCCGGCGGCTGCGTGTTGGAAAAGCGACTTTGGATGCAGTATCGAGCCAACACGGTGATCATCAGCTACCGGATGTTGCAAGCCCCGCAGCCTGTCGTGTTGCGGTTGCGCGCCGGCCTGCACTTTCGGCCGCACGAGGCCGGGGTGGGCCAGGCTCTGACCACACCCTACCGCGTGCACGCGGCGGGCAACTGTTTTGAGGTGACAGCCGCAGACTTGCCGCCGCTGCGGCTGCAAGTCTGCGAACATCCCGGGGCCCTCGTGCTCGACGGCGGCAAGTTCTACGAGGTCGAGTATCCGCTGGAGCGCGATCGCGGCTACGCGTTTCGCGACGTGCTCTGGTCACCCGGCTATTTTCGCGCGGAGCTGACCGAGAACGAACAGGTGGCGCTCCTGGCATCCACCGAGCCGTGGGAAGCAATCGGCGCGGTTTCGCCGGCCGAATCGCTGCCGACTGAACTGCAGCGGCGCCAGCGGCTGATCGAGCAGGCGCTGCCAGCTGCGCGCAACGGCGTGGGGGCCGAGCTGGTGTTGGCCGCCGACCAGTTCATCATCACCCCCACGACGCGCACGACCGACGCGGCGCTGGCCCACGCAGGCGGCGACGAGCTGCGCTCCGTGATCGCCGGCTATCATTGGTTTACCGATTGGGGCCGCGACACGATGATCAGCCTGGAGGGGCTGACGCTGACCACGGGCCGGCTCGCCCAGGCCGGCTATATTCTGCGCACGTTTGCCCACTACGTGCGCGACGGCCTGATTCCCAACCTGTTTCCCGAAGGGGAGCAGCAGGGCTTGTACCACACGGCCGACGCCACGTTGTGGTTCTTTCACGCGCTCGATCGCTACGTGCGTGCCTCGGACGACCGCAACACGCTACGGATGCTGCTACCCACGCTGCGCGACATCGTGGCCCATCATTTGCGCGGAACGCGTTTTGGCATCGGCGTCGATCCACACGACGGCCTGCTGCGGCAGGGGCAAGCGGGCTACCAACTTACCTGGATGGACGCCAAGGTAGGCGACTGGGTCGTCACGCCGCGGCGCGGCAAGGCCGTGGAAATCAACGCGCTTTGGTACAACGCATTGCGGCTGCTGGCGGACTGGCTGCAACAAGAAGACGAACCGGCCGCTGCTCACGAGCTGGCCCAACACGCCAACCGCGCCTGCGAGTCGTTCAACCGCCGCTTCTGGTCGGCCGAACACGGCTGGCTGTACGACGTTGTCGACGGCGAAAGTCGCGACGACAGCTCGCTGCGGCCCAACCAACTGCTGGCCATCTCGCTGGCGCACCCAATTCTCGATCCGGCACGTTGGCAAGCCGTTGTCGACGTGGTCGAGCGGCAGTTGCTCACGCCGCTGGGGCTGCGCTCGCTCGGACCACGCGAGCCTGACTATAAGCCGCAGTATGACGGCGATCTGCGCTCGCGCGACGCCGCCTACCATCAAGGCACGGTTTGGGCCTGGCTCATTGGCCCTTTCCTCGACGCCTGGCTCAAGGTCTATCCGAATGATCAAGAGCGAGCGAGGGCGCACCTGGCGGCCTTTCCCGATCACTTGAGCGAGGCCTGCATCGGCTCGATCAGCGAGATCTTCGACGCCCAGCCGCCCTACTGCCCGCGCGGCTGCATTGCGCAAGCCTGGAGCGTGGCGGAGGTGCTCCGGCAATGGGCGCGGCTGCACGGTTAGAACCGTCGGTTTTCATTGACCGCGCCGATTCTCTGCGTGGCTTCTTCAGAACCATCGGCGGGGGACCGGCGCGGATCGACTCGCGCTGAGGTCCTCCACGCCGATGGATGGTTTCTTGCGATCGGCAATCGAACCTGGCGTCGAGTGGCACAGCAAACAGGATGCCAAGTGCCATGCAAACGGCGGACGCGTTTTCTGCCTGGCAGTGAGCTAGCCGCGCGCATACGGGCGTGAGAGGCCACAGGCATGCGAGGGCGGCACGTGATGTGCATCGCCTCTGCAACCATCCCCATTCGCACCTCTGTGGCAGGAACCACCGTGATGAAAACGCATGCGCGCGCCTCGACCGAATCGGTCTGGACTTCACAAGCCGTTCCCACTTACGCACCTCTTGGCGACGACGTGAACGTCGACGTCTGCGTGGTAGGCGCCGGCATTGCCGGGCTCACCACCGCATATCTCCTGGCCCTGGCTGGCCAGCAAGTGGCCGTGATCGACGACGGCGCGGTCGGTTCCGGCCAAACCTCGCGCACCAGCGCGCACCTGGCCAGCGCGATCGACGATCGGTTCGTGGAAATCGAACGGCTCCATGGTCGTCAGGGTGCCCGGCTGGCCGCCGAAAGCCACGCCATGGCAATCGACCGCATGGAAACCATTTGCCAGCGTGAGGCGATCGATTGCGAATTTCGCCGCGTTGATGGGTTTCTGTTCGCCGGCTCCGACCAAGACACCGAGTTGCTCGACCGCGAGCTTAAGGCGGCGCTCGCCACGGGCGTGCTCGAAGTCGAGCGGCTCGAACAAATCCCCGGCGTAACCTTTCCGAGCGGCCGCTGCCTGCGGTTTGGCCGCCAGGCGCAGTTTCATCCGCTCAAATACCTTTCCGGGCTTAGCCAGGCGATCGTTCGCCAAGGCGGGGCGATCTACTGCCAAACCCGCGCGGCGTCGATCGAAAGCGCCAAGCCGGCCAAAGTTACGACCCGCGGCGGTCCGACCGTCACTGCCCAGCACGTCGTCGTGGCGACAAACACGCCAGTCAACGACTTGCTGGCCATTCACTCCAAGCAGGCCTCTTACACCAGCTATGTGATCGGGGCCAGCATTCCCTCTGGCAGCGTGCCCGCCGCGCTCTACTGGGATACGGAAGATCCCTATCACTACGTGCGCGTGGAGCCGGGTGGAGCCGAGGGCGGCGCCGGCTTGCTGTTCGGCGGTGGCGTGGATCATAAGAGGGGTCAGGCCCAGGATTGCCTTCAGCGATTCGGCCGGCTGGAAGTCTGGGCCCGCGCTCGCTTCCCCTGGCTGAAAGCCGTCGAGTACAGCTGGAACGGCCAGGTCATGGAGACGCTCGACGGGTTGGCATTCATCGGACGCAATCCGCTCGACCAGGGCAACTGCTACGTGGCCACGGGCGATTCAGGCATGGGCCTGACCCACGGCACGATCGCCGGCATCATTATCACCGATCTGATTCTCGAGCGCGAAAACCGCTGGGCTCGACTGTACGATCCGGCCCGTAAGCCGCTGGGAGCTTTGGGGCGCTTCGCGGTGGAGAACGCCAACGTGATGGCGCAATATGGCGCCTGGTTGTCGCCCGGCGAAGTCGACTCGGAAGAAGCAATCGCGCCGGGCAGCGGCGCGGTGTTGCGACAGGGATTAACCAAGCTGGCCATCTATCGAGACGATGACGGTCAATTGACCAGACTGTCGGCCGTGTGCCCACATTTGAAGTGCATCGTAACGTGGAATCCGGCTGGTCGAACCTGGGATTGTCCTTGCCACGGCTCGGCATTCGATTGCCACGGCAAAGTGATCAATGGCCCCTCGGCCGCCGACCTGCCCCCCGCCGACCAATAGCTGCCCAGTGGCCATTCAGGATTTGAGCTCTGCTGGGGGCGTGCCTTACTCTTTCGCGGCCGAAGTCAAGTCGGCCAAAATCTTAAGCAACTGCTGCAGGTCGGCCGGCTTGACAAGGTAATCGTGAAAGCCCGCGTCCTTGGCCAGTTGCCGATGATCGGGGTCGTCGTGCCCCGTGATGGCGATGCAGCGCGGGGAACGTTGGCCCGCTTCGCTACGAATGATGCGGACGAGCTCGAAACCGCTGGTGGCCCCGGGGAGCGCCAGGTCCGAGATCACGGCGTCGGGCTTGAACCGTCGCGCCAGATCGAGCGCCGTGTCCCCCTCGTCGGCCGTTTCTACCTCGTAACCCACACGCGTGAGCAGCGTCCGCAAAATGACCGTAATGTCGCGGCGATCGTCGACGACGAGTACGCGCAGGCCGGGGGCCGCGGGTATTGCATTCATGGGGCGCTCAACTGCGGGCACGGGTTTGCCATTGCAATCAGCGCATCATCTCATGGCCGCGTGGCTGAAACAAGCCAATTTGACTGGCGACCGCTGCTCTTCCCTATTAGTAGCAAAGCTTGCTCGACATGTCGTCGCTTCCGCTGACCAGGGCCCACAGCGCATCGCGACGCCACTGGGCCTCGCGACGGCGTTGCTGGCGTTCCAGCGGCGTCCACGAATCGCGAATTCTGGTACTGCGCCGTTCAATCTGGCGCCGCGAGAGCATTTCGTCGGAACGCGTGGTTTGATGAACAGGCATCGGTCAGACTCCTCTTGAGAAACCTGTGAATTGTTGCAGGCGGCTCTGCGCAAAAAGACGCAGAAAGCGGAAAGCCCAAAAAGCAAAGAGCGTGCCACGGCCGGAACTCACGGCACGCTTTAGCACGATCAACCCCAGACGCTTTACCAGCTTGAGCCAAAAGCCCTGGTCGATTGTCGAGCGATCCGCTGCCACGCAGCCTGGTCGACAAACGACCGACCAGCAGGGCTGACCAATGCCAGCGGTGGCGAGTTCGTCGGCGCGAACGAGTCGAAAAAGCCGAGTCTGGGTGGTTGGCACGCCACATGCATAGGGCTGGCTGACGCACTTCGGCCGAACTTTGTCGCTCTTTAAACTCATCGCCTTCGACGAAAGGGAGGATGCCAGCATGTTGTACTGGGCTGCCGTATTCCTTGTGATCGCGCTGGTGGCCATGGTGCTGGGTTTCAGCAGCGTGGCGGCTAGCGCGGCGGGGATCGCCAAAATCTTGTTCTTCGTGTTTCTCGTGCTGTTCGTTGTCAGCCTGGTTTTTGGCGGCTTGCGCCGCGGACCGGCCCCCTAACCATTAAGGGCGCCATGCCGCCCCATACGTCACAGAAGGAGAGCAAATTATGCGATATTTCGTCACGTCATTGTCGTTGGCCTGCTGCCTGGCCGCCGCGCCCGCGATGGCCGCCGACGCACCGGCCGGTACCCCCAAAACGAACGCCAACGCCAACAATCGCATCCTGGTCGCCAAGGCGTTTCGCACGAGCAAGCTCACAGGCCTAAACGTGCGTAATAGCCAAGGCGAAAAGCTGGGCACTGTGAACGATCTGGTCGTCAACATTGAAACCGGCAAGATCGCCTACGTGGCCTTGTCGTACGGCGGCGTACTGGGCATCGGCGACAAGCTGTTCGCCGTGCCGTTCTCGCAGCTGAAGTTCGACCACGGCAAGGACGAGATGTTCTTTGTGCTGGACATGCCCAAGGAAAAGCTCCAGGCGGCCCCCGGCTTCGATCAGAGCGATTGGCCGAACTTTGCCGACCCCACCTGGTCGGAGAAGATCGACAACTACTACCGCCGTGCTCAGACCACGACCGGCAGCAAGGAAGTGGCGAGGTAGCAAGCTCGTTGCCAAGTCGCGCACCCAACGCCTCCAGTAGCGCGGAAAAAAGCATCCCGCGGGATGCTCCGCGACTGGGGGCGGTTGTGTTTCAGCCGGCGGCCGGCCTCCGATGCGGCGCTAGCCCCTGTTGCAGCCGCGCAATCTCGCGCTCGAGGTCATCCAACCCTGCGGCCGCCTCGTCGAGTTGCTTGTCGCGACCGGCCTTTTCCACGCGGGCTGCTGCCCGCACGGCGTCGTGGGCGTCGAAGTTGGCCACCAGCCCTTTCAAACTGTGGGCTGAGCGCGTGACGGCTTCCGGGTCTCCGTTGGCCAGTCCTGCGCGGACTTGGTCGAGCAGTGCAGGCGAGTCTTCGAAGAAGAACTCGATGAGCGTGGCCAGAAAGCCCCGGTCGTCGCCCAGCCGCGCCAGCGCGGCTTCGAGGTCAAAGATGCGTTGGGCAGCCATGGCAGAGGGCGCCTTTGCTTGAGGTAACTGGTCGGCAGCCCCGGCAGCGTCATCGCTGCTCCATTTCTCCACCGCTTCAATCAGTCGCGCGCCATCGACGGGCTTCGACAGGTAGGCGTCCATGCCCACGGCCAGGCAGCGCTCGCGGTCGCCGGGCATGGCATGCGCGGTCAGCGCCACAATTGGCACCCTTTGTCCCAGCTGCGCTTCCAGCGAACGAATGGCCACGGCCGCCTGCAACCCGTCCATGACCGGCATCTGTACGTCCATCAGAATGATATCAAATGGATGCCGGCGGATCATGTCGACCACCTCCCGCCCATTTCGGGCAACCTCAACCGCATGGCCTCGCCGAGAGAGAATGCGCTGGACGATCTTCTGGTTCACCACCGTGTCTTCGGCCAGCAAAACTTGCAAGCGGCGGGGCGCCGCGTACATGACCGTTGCGGGCGGCTCTGCGGCCGTGCTGGCCGGCGTCGCAAGGCCCCACGCATCGCACAACGCCCGCCAGGTGCTGCGCCGGCCGACCGGCTTTTCCAGATAAACGACCGGACGATGCGCGCTGGCGGTCGTCGGCGCCGCGCCCAAAGCCCGCGGAATGATCAGCGGAACGTCGGACGGCTGCGCGGCCAGCCACTCGGCCAGGCTTGCGCCTTGCGGGCCTGGCACCGAGGCATCGACCACGAGCAGATCGTGGCTCTGCCCGGTATCGCTCAGTTGGGCAATTAGTTTCTCACCGCTGACGGTCGCGTCGAGGACCGTGGCTCGCAATTTCCAGCTCGTCAGCAGTTCGGCCAGAATGCTGCCCGAGGTGGCCTGCGGATCGAGGATCAGCACGCGGCGACCGGCCATTTGTTCAGCGCCAGGCCGTTTGCTGTCGGCGTGGTCGGCAGGCCGCGACTCCAATTGCAACGTCAACCGCACCAGAAAGGTGCTGCCAGAGCGCGGCCGGCTGTCGACCGAGAGCGTGCCGCCCATCAGGCGCACCAGCTTTTGCGCAATGGCCAGTCCCAGGCCGGTGCCGCCATGCCGCCGCGAGCTGGACGAATCGACTTGCGTGAACGGCTCGAATATTCTCGGCTGGTCTTCTTCGGCAATGCCGATTCCGGTATCGGAGACCGAGAACAGCAGCACGACCTCTTGCGCCGCGAGGCTTTCGACGTCGACCCTGAGCACGACTTCGCCCCGCTGGCTGAATTTCAGTGCATTGTTGAGCAGATTGGTCAGCACTTGCCGCAATCGCGGGGCATCGCCGCGGATGCGGTCGGGCACGCCGGCCGCCAGGGCATAGCTCAGCTCCAAGCCCTTCTCCACCGCCACGGCACAAAACGGCCTGATCGTCCCTTCCAGCAACTGTTCGAGGTCAAACGGATTGGCGTCGAGCGTGAAGCTGCCCGACTCCAGCTTCGAGTAGTCGAGAATGTCGTTGACCAGCCGTACCAGCACCTCGGCCGAGCCTTTGGCGATTTGCAGATACTCTCGCACCGCTGCCGGCGGATCCTCGTCGAGCGCCAGCTCGGTCATGCCGATGATGCCGTACATTGGCGTGCGCAGCTCATGGCTGACGTTGGCCAGAAAATCTCCCTTGGCCCGGTCGGCGGCCTCGGCATATTGCCGTGCGCGGCGCAAGTGCTCTTGCGCGGTGCGGCGCGCGTCGTCTTCTTGCAAGGCTAACAGCCAGCCTTGCTGATCAAGCGGCACCCATTGCAAGGTCACGTGGCGGTACAACCCGCTGGGCTGGTGCCATAATCGCAAGTAGCACCGGCTTGCCGTCCGCTTGGCGGTCGCGGTGGTACAGGCGGTGGCCAGTGCCGGCCGATCGAACGTATGCACCGCGTTCGTCCAGCCCTGCCCGTTGCAATCAGACCAGTTTTGACCGGTGAAGGTCTCCCAGAACGGCTGGTGTTCGACGAAACTCCAATCGTCGTGACAGCGGCACACCATGTCGCAGGCGGCGCTCGTCAGCAGGCGCAACTCGGCATCCGACAAGCCCGTGGCGAAACGAGTCAGCGGCCCGGGCTCCCCATCGATGCGCAGCCGCTCGGCAGGCTGATCGCGACGAGCGGCCGAATCGCGTGGGGATTGCATAGACAAGATCTGATTGTCTGCGCGGCATCGGCCTGGGGGGCGCCTGCACGGAGTTGGTCCGCGTACCCTGCGGATCTCGATGGAGGGACACTTTCGGCTGGATTTCCGCTTAACCAACAAATCCCGCTGAGCTCCTGCGATGCAGCGGGGGTCACTTCTGCTTGGTTACGCTGCTTATGAGCCGCCGAGATATGATTCGACAGCCGAAGCCATGCATGTAAATGCACATCGCATGCCAAGGGGCCAGGCTGTCGCTTTCCTGGAGCAAGCCGCTACCCCTCAAGTACTTAGGATAGGCCATCGGCTTAGCGGCCGTCTCTTCGCCTGGTCAAAAACCTGCCGCGTCGGTCAGCCGCCAGCCACGGCACGCAGGCCCTGCAAGAACGGTGGCCTAAAAGATGGCCGAATTCGGCGACCCGCCAACCGTGGCACGAAGTTTGCCTTAAGCGGGCTCTCGCTGAAACGCGGCCGAGTCGCTGAGTCGCCCCGGTGTTATGGGGACGGCTCAGCACTCAGCGGGAGCGAGATCACCTCACGCTTCCGAGCTCGGCCGGCCGAGTCGGTTTCAACCTGTTCCGTCGGCGCTAGAGGTGCGCGCCGCAGGAAGACAGGGTGACGACCGTAACGCAACTTTGCTCCGCGATATCCGAGCTTCGACAGACGTTCTGCTCGACGATCGGAATCGCGTACTCACGCCGAGGAACTTAACCATGAAACGCTTCGCCGTCGTTTGCTCACTGTTGGCCCTGACCTTCCCCGCGATCGTTGGCTGCGAGAAGAAAGCTAAGACCGAACATCAAGAAACGGTTAGCGGCCCCGGCGGCAAGACGACCACCACCGATACGCACACCGTCGAATCGTCTGGCCAGAATCCGCCGGCCAATACCCAGGGCGAAACCGCCAAGTAGCGGCAAGGCGTCCAAGTGCCTTGCTCGGGTGTCGTGCTGGCCTCGAACGCCACCAGGTCAGGCCAGCACGGCCCCGCGGCAAGGCCGAGGCCACTCGACGGCTCGTCACGAGCGAAAGGAACTGTCATGGGTACCATCTTATTGATCATTTTGATTTTGTTGTTGCTGGGGGCCGTTCCCGCCTGGCCGTACAGCCGCAACTGGGGCTATTACCCCAGCGGCGGGTTGGGCTTGGTGGTGGTCATTCTCATCGTGCTGTTGCTGATGGGCCGCATTTGACGGACGCACTGCCTTGGCCGCGCGGCGACCATGCTGGTCGGCGCCGGCGCTGCCCGAGGGCCTTGGGTAGTGGCCATGTGCTCATGCAGCGAACCAATTGCCGACGGCACACTTTTTGCCCCTAGCCGTCCGCGGTTCGAAACACTCAACCTGAAGGAGGCAGTCATGCTCAATCAACAGACGCTCAGCGGACACTGGAACGAGGTCCGCGGCAAACTGAAGGAAAAGTGGGGTAAGCTCACCGACGATGATCTGCGCAGCTTCAACGGCAACGTCGACCAGCTCGTCGGCCGCATTCAACAGCGCACCGGCGAAACGCGGGAAGCCGTCGAGCAGTTTCTCGGGCAGATCTCGGGCGAAGGCTCGAACATGCTCGACGCCGCGCGGCAGCGCGTCGAAGAAACCGCCAACCAGATTGGCGACAGCATGCGTCAAGGTTACGACGGGCTGCACCAGGGCTACGCCGAGGCCGAACGCGTGGTGCAAGAGCGCCCGGCCCAATCGCTGGCGGTCGCCTTTGGCGTCGGCCTGCTCGCCGGCATCGGCGTCACGCTGCTGCTGCACGAAGGCGCGCAGCGCCGCACGCTGTTCGACCGGGGGCGCTCGAATACCGAGCACTTTGGTCGCTATATGCGCGACATGCTCAGCAACTTCACTCCCGAAACGCTGACCAAGAACTGCCGCTCGTAGAGCGTAGCCCGGCGGACAGGGAGCGTGATCGTGAAGCCATCACCGCGCGTCGATGAACTGCAACGGCAACTGGCCCAAGCGCGGGCCGCCTTGACCGACGACCTGGCGGGCGCGCTCGGAAGTGCCAAAACGCTGACCAATTGGCGGTACCACTTTCGGGCGCGACCGCTTTGGTTCTGCGGCGCCGCGATGCTGGCGGGCTACCTGGCCGTACCCCGGCACCGGCAGCCGCCGAGCATCGCGATCGCCAGTAACGAAGCTTACCGCCCGCTGCAGGCGGCCGAAGCTCCCAGCCCCTCGCTGATCAAAGCGCTGGCGCTGATGGCGGCGACGACCATTGGCAAGGAACTTCTTGCCAGCGCGCGGCTCAAAGGCACCGAGTGGTTGATGCGGCAGCTCCATACCCGCGCCAGGCAACAGACCGGACCCCAGCCGACCTCGGAGTTCACGTTCGATGATTACTCGCATCCGTAATGGAAAGCCGCGGCCGGTTGGCGCTCAGCGGGAATCTGCGCCGCGTGTCTCGGCGGGCTTCGAAACCTGGCCCGGCAGGACATTGCGTTTGCATCCGCGGGCCAGTCTGGTGTCGTTCTTCGCCGCCGGGTTGCTGCTCGGCTGGATGGTGAAGCGACGATGAGCACTTCGCCCACCAGACAACTAGGACGGCGCGCCGGCGGAGTCGCCCATGACCTGCTGACAATTGCCGAGCTGCAATGGCAACTGCTGCTACTCGATCTGCGCGACCTGTCAGGAACGCTCGCGCGGCGAAGCGCCGTGCTGCTGGGGGCGCTGATCCTCGCGGCCAGCAGCTTGCCACTGCTGCTGGCGGGAGCAGGCATTTGGATCGCGACGGCCTGCGGCTACGGCGCGGGTCCGGGACTGGTGGGGGCCGGCCTGGTCGCGGGGGCGCTGGCCGCACTTGGTGGCTGGGCTGCCACCCGCACATCCGCAAACCCGCCAGGCTTCGCGCGCTCGCAGGAGGAACTGCGGGCAAACCTGGCAACCCTCAAACAGTTGCTCCGCGAGCTCGGCAGCCCGGACGACGACGACTCGACGAATCATTTCAATCACTGACACTTCATAGCAAAGGAGTTCTTCTCATGGCAACCACTGCCAGCAATCGTGCGCAACGTCCGCGTCAATCGGCCCCCACGACCGCACAACTGGAAGAGTCGGCCCACGAAATTACGACCGACCTGGTCGACTACCTGACCAACTATGCCCGACAGAAGCCTGGCTATGCGGCCCTCTGCTGCATTGGCGTTGGTTTCGTGCTAGGCTGGAAGCTCAAGCCCTGGTAGCGTGCTGCCTGGGCGGCTCGACCGTACGCCCCGATGCCGGTTCGGAAGGGATTTAAGCTTCATGGCCAGTGCCGACTCGCAACCGACGGGACGCGCGGTGCGCGTGCTCGAGGGAGTGGTGCTCGTCGTAGCAGCACTCTACTTTGGCCGCCCCGTGCTGGTGCCGTTGGCGCTGGCCCTGCTTTTTTCTTTCCTGTTGACCCAGCCAGTTACCGTGCTGGAGCGACGGGGATTGCCGCGCGTCGCGGCCGTCGGGGTCATCGTCTGCCTGATTGCCTGTCTGCTGGCGGCCGTGACCTGGAAGACCGTCGACCAGCTCTCCGAGCTGGTGCTCAACCTGCCCCAGTACAAAGAGAATTTGCGCGGCAAGATCGAATCGCTGCGCGGCAGCGGCAGCTCGGTGATCAAGACGCTGGAGCGCACGGTCTCAGAAGTTTCTGACGAGCTGAAACGCACGGGAAAAACCGCGCAGGAAGCCGCCGCCACGACCAGCCAGCCCCCGCAAAGCGCGCCGACGCCGGTGACCGTCGTCTCCGAACCGTCGCGCCCCTGGGCACTGGTGCAAACGACCGTAGCGGCCTTGGCCGAACCGCTCGCTCAGGCCGGTATCGTCGTCGTGCTCGTGATCTTCATGCTCATGGGGCGCGAAGATCTGCGCAACCGCTTCGTGCGCCTGGCCGGCACGGGACGGATCACCCTCACGACCAAGACGCTCGACGAAATCGAAACCCGCATCAGCCGCTACCTGCTGATGAACGCCCTGGTCAATAGCGGCTTCGGGCTGACGATTGGCACGGGACTGTACCTGCTGGGCGTCGACTATGCCGTGCTCTGGGGATGCCTGGCCGCGGCATTGCGGTTTGTTCCCTACCTCGGACCGATCGTGGCCTCGGCTATGCCGATCTCCATGTCCGTCATTCAGTCGCCCGATTGGACTCAGCCGCTGCTAACTCTGGGGCTGTTCATCGTCGCCGAACTGATCACCAACAACGTCGTGGAGCCGCTCACCTACGGCCGCAGCAGCGGCGTTTCCACGGTCGCGCTGCTCACCGCCGCGGTGTTTTGGAGCTGGGTTTGGGGACCGGTGGGCCTGCTGCTCTCGGTGCCGCTGACCGTGGTGCTGGTGGTATTGGGCAAATACGTGCCGCCGCTCGAGCCGCTCTGGATACTGCTGGGCGACGAGCCGCCGTTGCCGCCCCACGTGCAGCTATACCAGCGGCTATTGGCCGGCGATGCCGACGAGGCGGCCGATGTGGTCGACGACTTTAGCACCGCCCGCAGTCCGGTGGAAATCTACGACGAGCTGTTGATTCCGGCGCTCGTCATGGCCGAGCGCGACCGCGGGCGCGGCCAGCTGACCGAGGCCAATCAGCAATTCCTCTGGTCCACCACTCAGCAGCTGCTCGATAACTACCTGGAACTGGCCGACACCGAGGCAGCCGACGACCAGGCCACCGTGACCAGGCCGACGGTTATTGTGGGCTTGCCCGCCACGGACCGCAGCGATGAGCTGGCCCTCGAGATGCTGGCCCATTGCCTGCCCGAGCACGTCGAACTTCATCGCATCGGCCAAAGCGCCTTGGCGTCGGAAGCAATCGAGCTGGTTGCCAAGCTACAGCCCAGCGCGGTCGTCGTCTCTGCCTTGGGGCCAGGCGGCGCCAACCAGGTGCGTTATTTGTGCAAGCGGCTGCGCCAGCGCTTTGCCGACTTGAATCTCGTGGCTGCCCGTTGGGGATATCCGGGCGACACGGCCAAGATGCGCGCCGCGCTGCATGCCCGTGGCGCCGGCCGGATCGTGACCACATTGGCCGAAGCGGTCGATGCGGCCAACCGCTTGCCGCGCCTGCCCGATGCCAAAGCTGGCGACGAACCGGCGGCTACCGCTGGCGCTCGCGCAGCTCAATTACCCGTTGCTGGCTCCTGAATCGGGCACGTCGCTGGCGGTATCTTCGCACTGCCGGGCGGAAAGGTCCTGGAACTCTCGCTTCAGGTTTGTCAGCTCCGTGTCGGAAAGTTCCTCAAGGTCGACCAGCCGGGTCCGCGCCGACTCGACGGCGCGCAGCAACTCGTCGAGCTTCAGGTGCAAGGCCAGCGAATCGCGGTTCTGCGTGTTTTGAATCAAGAACACCATCAGGAACGTGACGATCGTTGTGCCGGTGTTGATAATCAATTGCCAGGTATCGGAAAAGCCAAAGACCGGCCCAGTGACTGCCCAAACGACGATGACTCCCATGGCCAGCACGAATGCCCAGGACGAACCCATGCGGTCGGCAGCGACCCGGGCGAAGCGTCGAAACTGTTCCTGCATTGCCTTGGTTCCCAGCGACACGAGGTGACGACTGGCCCGGCACACATGCAATTGGCATACCTTCGCCAAGCGGCTCGCCGACCTTTGCGTCCGTGCGGCACGTTGATGTGCCCCCGGTCTCAAGCGATACTGGCCCTTGGTTTTGCGCGCTAGAAAAGACCTGCCAGACCGCTCCGAGGAGGCCCACGGCCGTGAAGCGATTTACAGGGTATCGCCGAAATTACAGGGCGTGGATGCTCGTCGTCTGGGCGCTACTGGCCTGTGGCGGCGGACTGCACGAAGCGGTCGCCAGGCCCAACATCGTGCTGATCCTGGCTGACGACCTGGGCTACGGCGACCTGGGTTGCTATGGGCAACAGCGCATCGTCACGCCGCGCATCGATCGATTGGCCCAGGAAGGCGTTCGCTTCACGCAGTGCTACGCCGGCAGCACGGTCTGCGCGCCTTCGCGCTGCGTGCTGATGACCGGGCTGCACACGGGGCATTGCCGCGTGCGCGGCAACAGCCTGGTGCCGCTCGAGCCGGGCGACGTCACCGTGGCCGAAGTGCTCAAGACGGCCGGCTACACGACAGGCATCTTTGGCAAGTGGGGGCTGGGCGAGCCCGATACCTCGGGGTTGCCGAACCGCCAGGGCTTCGACGAGTGGTTTGGCTACCTGAACCAACACCATGCCCACAACTATTATCCGGACTACCTCTGGCACAACGACAAGCGCGTGTCGCTACCAAACGAAGTGACTGGCAACGTGGCGAGTGTCAAGCAAGAGTATTCGGCCGACTTGATCGCGGCCCACGCGCTCAACTTTCTCGACCACCACGCCCGCGAGCGATTCTTTTTGTACTTGCCGTTCACCCTGCCGCACGCCAACAACGAGGCCGGTCAGCGCGGGATGGAAGTGCCCAGTGACGCGCCCTACTCGCACGAGCCGTGGCCGCAGCCGCAAAAGAACCACGCGGCGATGATTACGTATCTCGATACGCTGGTCGGCAAGGTGCTCGACAAACTCGACGCCCTGGGACTGGCGGACGACACCCTGGTGCTGCTGTCCAGCGACAACGGACCGCACCGCGAAGGGGGCGCCGATCCGAGCTTCTTCAACAGCGCGGGTGGGCTGCGCGGATTCAAGCGGGCGCTGTACGAAGGGGGAATTCGCGTGCCAATGATCGTCCGCTATCGGGGTCATGTCGCCGCCAACACCACCAGCGACCAAGTCTGGTGGTTTGCCGACATGCTGCCGACGCTGGCCGAGCTGGCAGGCGCCGCGGCTCCCCAGCACCTTGACGGCATCTCAATGGCCCCAGCGCTACTCGGCCAGCAGGCCGCCGGCCGAGCGCAGCCACAGCATGCCTACCTGTACTGGGAATTTCACGAACGCGGCTTCGCGCAGGCCGTGCGCTTGGGCGATTGGAAAGCCGTGCGGCCCAAGCCCGGCGGCGCGGTCGAATTGTATGACCTGCGCACCGACCCCGCGGAAGCGCACGACGTGTCCACGCAGCACGCCGAGGTAGTCGCCAGGGCCGAGAAAATCATGACCGAGGCCCGCGCCCCTTCGCCGCATTGGCCGGCGCCAGGCGAAACGGTCGAAAAAGTCCCGTAAAGCTCGCGGCAATGGCCGTGCGGGCCGGTCATGTTCGGGGGCGCACTGAGTCGCTACGCCACCACGTAGCGGATCGGCGGGTTTTCTTCCCGCTGGAACTCGTCGAGGTTGGCGATCGTCAGCTTGCCGTGCTGGTACAGGTACTCGACGTGCGCGGCGACTTCCTCGATTGCCAGTAGCACGTGAAATCCCTTGGCGTGCACGTACAGACGTTCGGAAATCTCGTTGATGGTCAGCGATCCTGGCGCGTCGGCAATCAGCGCCAGAATCTTGTCCAGCTTGCGCAGATGCCCTTGGCGAATTTCGGTCACGCGTTTGTAAACGTCCTTGATCGGCCCCTGGTGGCCGCCTAGCGCCATGTCGAAACCGCCGGTGCGGCCGATTTTGTCCAGCGACTCCAGGTAGTGCCCTAACCCGGTGTAGGGCATGATGCTCTCGGGAACCTGGTGCGGCGAGATCTCGGGTAGGATATGGTCGGCCGTCAGCAGCACGTCATCGATGGCGATGCACACCTGGCCAGGACAGTGCCCGGGCGTATGAATGAAACGCAAGCCGTCGATCTGCTGCCCATCGACAATCGTTCGCACCTGGGGCAAGCTGCGGACGTTCTGTTTCGAGAAACCGTAAATGTCCATGAAGCCCTGCAACAGCTCGGCGCCGACGCCGGCCTGTTGCAGAAAGCGGCGGATGGCCTTTTTCGCCACGGCCACGCGCTCGTCGAACGCGGTCAAAATCCGCGCGTCGAGCTCATGAATCAGGATTTCCGCCTGTGGCGTGTGATCGTAAAGCGCCGCCAGGCCGCCAAAGTGATCGATGTGTCCGTGCGTGATCACGATCCGCTGGATGTCGCCCACTTTCAGCGGTTCGCCAAACTCGCTGCGCACCTGGGCGATGCCCTCGAGCAATTGGCGGTTGGCATCGCCCATGCCGCTGCCGGTGTCGACGATCGTCGGCGGCCCGCATTCGAGCAGCAAATAAATGTTGGCGATCAGCCCGGGAAAAGCGTCGCAGGCGATCCGGTAAATCCGCGCGCCGCTGCTGGCGTCGAACCGTCGCACTTCGGGCAAAACCGGTTTGGCGGAACTCATGGGCACCACTTGAAAATGCAATCGCCGGCGAGCGCGAGCTGCTTCGCTCCGCCGGGCTGGCGGCATTATAGCGTCGGCAGCCAGGGACCGCTTGAATCTTCGTGTGGCGCCCGGGCCGCCTTGAGCAGGCCGATCAGCTCGCGCAGTTGATCGTCGGCCAGGTGGCCGATCTGCTGCTCATGGCATTTGCGCACCTGCACGTCGAGATCGGCCAGCAGCTTCTGGCCGGCCTCGGTCAGGCCGATGAGCACCATGCGGCGATTGTCGGCCGGCCGCTCGCGCTCGATCAACCCCCGCTCTTCGAGCTTATCGAGCAGCCGCGTGATGTCGGGTGCCCGCGAAACCAGCCGGGCGGCCAGCGACAGCGTGGGCAACTTGCGGCCCCCTTCGCCGCGCAGCAGTCGCAGCGCGTTGTACTGCTGGGGCGTCAGCTCGTAGCGGCCGAACAGCTCCTCTTCGAGGATGTGCAGCCGGTCGTACGTTCGCCAGAGGTTGAGAAAAGCCTCTTGCTCAAGCGAGTCGAAACGGCGCGGTCCGCCTTGGGGAACATCGGCAGGTGTGCTCATGCCGCCCATGCTAACGGCCGGCGAGGCAATTGTCCAAACCCCGGCCAGAACGTCGCGCCCCGACGCGGGGGCACGATGGCCGTCAGGCGAATAGCTCGTCGACGGGCTTGCCGCCGTCGACAATCTTGATCGGCCGGCCGTTGGGGGCGATGTTCTCGACCGCTGGATTGATCTTCAGGCTCTTGCAGAAGGTCTGGAATAAGTCGGCAACGTTCACGGGCCGATCGGTCACTTCCGAGCCGGCTTCGTCGGTTTTGCCAATCACCTGGCCGCCCCGCACGCCTCCGCCCGCCATGACGACGTTGAAGGCCCGCGGATAGTGGTCGCGTCCTCCGCGGGGATTGATCTTGGGGGTGCGCCCGAACTCGCCCGTCCACACCACCAGGGTCGTGTCGAGCAGCCCGCGCTGCTTCAGATCCTCGAGCAGGGCCGCAAATGGCTGATCGACCTGGCCAGCCAGCTCTTTCACGCGACTGAAGTTGTCGAAGTGGGTATCCCAGCCGTTGAGCACCACCTCGACGCAAGGAATGCCGGTTTCGACCAGCCGCCGGGCCAACAGGCAGCCGCGGCCGAACTGCGACGAACCGTAAGCCGCCTTGGTGCTCTCCGCTTCGGCGTCGAGGTCAAAGGCCTTCATCTGCGAGCTGAGTATCATCCGCGAAGTTTTCTGATAGAGCTTCTGGTGCTCGCTCACTTCCTCCTTGGCGCCGCTTTCGGCATAGTCGCTCTCCAGCCGTCCCAGCAGGTCGAGCCGGCGTTGATAACGCTCCACCTGGGTCGGCAGCGCCGTGTTGGTTGGCAGTTTGCCGGCCTCGGGCATCAAGAACGGATCGTACTCGACGCCCAGAATGCCGCCGCTGGCGCCGTCCCGCGCGCCGCCGCCAATGCGCACGAATGCGGGCAGGTCGAGCGCCGGGTGCGCCGTTTGCTGGGCCACGATCGAGCCGAACGCCGGGTACTTGACGCTGGCCGTCGGCAGATAGCCGGTGTGCATCAGGTAGCTGGCCCGAGGGTGGCTCCCCTCTTTGCTGGTCATGGAGCGAATGATAGCCGCATGCTGCATGGCCTGCGCCATGCGGGGAAAGTTCTCGCTCACTTCGATGCCGGCCACGGCGGTGCTGATCGCCTTGGTTTCACCTCCATTGGGATGCCCCGGTTTGGGACTGAACGTCTCGAAGTGGCTGGGACCGCCTTGCATCCAGAGCAGAATGCAAGCCATGCCTCGTTGTTGCAGCTCGCCGGCCTCGAGCGTCAATAGATCGCGCCACGAGAGCGTGCCCGCCGCGAGGCTGGCCGCCGAGATTCCGCGGAGGAAATCGCGGCGGCAAACGACTCCGCGCCGCTCGAGCGAAACGTTCACTTGACGTCGCCAAAAGACACTCATCGTCAGTTACCTTGCCCGAAAAGAAAGTAGTGTGGCGGCGCTGCTGGCCCAGAGGCGCGCGGCCGGTTTATTTGCGATGCAGAAACTCGGTGGAATTGACGAGCGACCAGAGGACGTCTTCAAATCCCTCGCTACGGCTTGGCGACGACCGCACATGGTCGAGGCAGGTCTGCACCTCGATGGCCTTCGGCTCGCGCGCCAGGCAGCGCAAGTAGAGTTCGGTCACCACGGCCTTGTCGTCGCGCACTTCTTCAAGCAGGCGGCCTAGCTGCGTGCCGGGCCGCTTTCCCTGCAGGGCCTGGTTGATTTCCGGCGCGTTCATCAGGAACAGCGCCTGCGGAATCGACCCGGCAATCTCGTCGCGACGCACGCTAGGGTCGTAGCCAAACGTTTGATTCATCTTGCCCCGCGGACCGGCCAGCATCGCCCGCGGATTGTCGCCCAGGGGAACCTCGGGCAGCCCGAGCACCTCGGCTAGCGCGTTGAACAGCTGATCGGCCCGCAACCGCTGCGGGCAGCTGGCCAAGAACGGCGACTCTTCGAGCGACGTGCGGGTGCGACTCTGGCGGGCGTAAGCGTCGCTGGCCATGATCACCCGGTACAGCCACTTCACGTCGTAGCGGCTGCCGGCGAAGTGGTCGGCCAGGTAATCGAGCGTTTGCGGCGCCGCGCACTTGCGATCGGGGCCCATGTCGTCGACCGGTTCGTAGAAGCCGGTGCCCACCAGCTCCGACCAGATCCGATTGACGAACGCCTTGGCGAACCAATGGTTTTTTCGGCTCGTGATCCACTCGGCCACTTTCTCGCGGCGCTCCAAATCGGCCAGTCCCGTATCGAGCTTCTGTCCCGTGACAAAGAACACGGGCTTCATCAACTTGCCTTGCTCTTCCGGATGATCGAGGTCGGGCATGTAATGTTCGAGCGAGCCGCGCTTGGGCTTATCGTCGCGCTTGCCGCGCTCGCGGTCGACCGACACGACGGCGAACGAGCGTTTCTCGCCATCGCGCACCGGCCGTACGGCAATCCGTGGGAAGAACGCCGCCAGCTCATGGAATTGCTCGCGCTTCCAGCGGTCCGTCGGATGGTTGTGACACTGGGCACATTGAATCTGAATGCCCATAAAGATCCGCGACACTTCGGCGGTCGTGTCTTCGGCATTGGCCATCTGCGCCATGATCACGGCCGTGGCCCCCTCGTCGCGCAGGTCGCCCGTGGCGGTAATGAACTTGCGGGCAATCTTGTCCCAGTGCGGGTCGTTGTTGAATTCGTTCGCCAGAAACCGCACCAGCGAGTTGCTCACCAGCAGCGCCCGATCCTCGCTACGGCGATACAGAATGACGTCGCGCCAGTAGCGGGCCCAGTTGTCGCCAAAGGCCGGGTCGGCCAGCAAGCGTTCGACAGCGGCCGCGCGTTTGTCGCTCGACGGATCGAGTGCAAAGGCCGTAATTTCATCGGGCGTGGGCGGGCGGCCAACCAGGTCGAGCGCGGCCCGGCGCAAGAACACTTCATCGTCGACCGCCGGCGCTACCTGGCCAGGGCTGGCCGTGTTGCCGCCGAAGTGCTCTTTCGCAAGCAGCTCGTCGATTTTCTTCGCCGCCACCGTGGGGTCGAGCCCCGCCGCCATGGCCGGCGCAGCCAGCAACAACACTCCCAACACGCCTGACAGGCAACTTCGCACCAGCGCCATGTTCGGGATCTCTCGACGGGGTGAGACCGGAGCGCGACAAACTGCCGCGACGATTCCGGCCACTGATCCATTCAACACCGGCCGCGGGGCGGCGTTTCGCCTTCTCTATCACCAATCTGCCGCATAAAGCGCCGCGCGGTGGCAATTCTTCCGTCGCGCCGCCCCACGTCGGCGGGGGGAGGCCCGCATGCCACGACGTCGACAAATCGCCACACGAATCAGGCGGCTGCGTCGTCAAAACGCCTCATTCGTTTGGAGCGGGCTCAACCGCGTTCAGCTCCAATACTTTGGCCCATAATTACTTATTGCAACCACGCCGGGGGAGATTCTGCTGCCGCCGGCGCGAGGTATCGCAGTTGCAATATCCACCTGGCATGGCATTTCGCTCCCGACAACCGCGCAACCAGTACCCCAGCATGCTCCGCGTGGAAACTATCAGCCAGTTCAGCCAATTGGCGACCATCGCGTCCCAGTGGCAAGCCCTGCTGGCCGAAACGCCGGGAGCTTCGTTCTTTCAATCGCTCCCCTGGCTCGAAGCCTACTGGGCCCACTACGGCCGGCACCAGCAGCTGCGGGTCATGACGGTCTGGTCGGGCGACAAGCTGGCGGGCATCGTGCCGCTGGTGATCCGCAAGCAGACGCGTCTGATCGGCGCGCTGTCGATTCTGACCTACCCGCTTGACGACTGGGGCAGCTTTTTCAGTCCCATTAGCGCCCAGCCTGCCGAAACGTTTACGGCCGCCATGGCGCACCTTCGCGATCAACGGCGCGATTGGGATCTGATCGAGCTGCCCTGGGTCGACGGTGCCACCGATCGCGGCCAAACCGCCGCGGCCATGGCGGCGGCCGGCATGCCGGTCGAGGCCGAGTTGCGTTCCACGTCGGCTGTAATCGACCTGGCGTCGTTCGACGGCTGGCACCCCTACTGGGCTTCGCGCACCAGCCGCTGGCGCAATAACGTCAAACGCAGCGAGCGCAAACTTGCCGAACAAGGCGCGGTGACTTACCTGCGCTACCGACCGGGCGCTGGCGGCGATCCGCGCTGGGACTTGTACGACCTGTGCGAGCAACTGGCCGCCAGCAGTTGGCAAGGCGGCTCGCAGACGGGAACCACGCTTTCGCACGACGAAGTGCGGCCGTTCCTGCGCGACGCGCACGTGGCGGCCGCGGCCGCCGGAGCGCTCGACCTCAACCTGTTGGCCGTCGATGGCCGCTACGTGGCCTTCAACTACGCCTATCATTGCCACGGCAACGTGTTCGGCCTGCGCACGGGCTTCGACGCCAACTTCGACGGCGCGGGCACGGCACTGCAAGCGCGCATGATTGCCGACAGCTTTCAGCGCGGCGATCGGCTCTACGATCTCGGGCCCGGCTATCTCGATTGCAAGCGCTACTGGCAAACCGAGCTGCGGCAGAGCATCCGCTATACGTACTTTCCGCCGGCGCCGCGGGCACAGTTGGTGCGGGTCAAACGGCAACTCGAGAGCCTGTGGACCGAAGCCGTTTCGCAGGCCGAAAGCAAGCGCGCCCAGGGCGCGGCGAATTAGCCCGCGCCGCCGCGAAGTCTGCTATTCCTCGACGCGGGTATACTGCCGGCGGCGACTGTAGTAGGGAGCGCGAATGCGAAAGCCGCGCTCTCCCTCGACAAAGAACCGCCCGCCCAGCAAGCGGTAGAAGAACAGCAGCATGAAGGCGCCGGCCGTGGCCACGACAAAGCCCAATGGGCTGATCGGTGTGATCCGCTGGCCGTTGGTGAAGTACATCAGCAGGCTGCAGCCAATGACGGTGCCGCCAACGCCCATCATTAGGGTGGCGACGGCTCCGCCCGGATCGCGACCGGGCATGACGGCTTTGGCCATCAGTCCGACCAGGGTGCCAAAGCCGACCCACACCAGGACGTCGTTGGCCCAGTGTTGAACCGCCTCGGGAAGCTGCATGTCCATGGTCTGATGTTCCCTGGCCGCTCGGAATGAACTTCCCCCAGCCGCTGACGCCCGAGGCGCGCTTCGTCAGGCGAAGCGCGGCGGCTCGGAAGTCAGCTGCTGGGGGCGTCGTCCCCCCAAAGCGCACTCGTGGGGGCACGACGTTGCCCTGCTGTCGCCACGAGGGCGGCAACCCGGCAACGCCCCCGCGGGGCGCTCGACGAAACCTCTGACGCGGAGCGCGCTCGCTCGACGGCGCGCTCCGCCAACGCGTGTTTTACTTACTGCTGTTCGGCCGCCTGGCTTTCCTTGAAGGCCTTGAGCGCCGCCGCCTCGCGAGACAACTTGAATTCAGGTCCCGGCGGGAAGTACTGAATGTCGTCCTTCTGATAGTGCGGGCTGGGCAGCGTCTGGCCTCCCACGTCGACCTGGCAACCGGTCATGGTTAGCGCGGTACAAACGCCCAAGCCGTAGAGCGCTCGCCGCCAGCTGTGCCTTCGTTCGTGTCGTGGCCGCATCTGAGTCTCCCTCCGTGGACGCGGATTTGCGAGCTTCGGGCCGGCGGTCCTGGCAGGTCGTTGGCGACCCGGGCCGCGCGGCAAAGTCATCGCGTCCGATACAATCCGCACCCCAGTTATCGGCGCTAACAATCGGCAGACTTTTGCACGAATGAAAACTTGGCCGAAAATGCCAGCCTTGGCCGGTCAGACTGCTAGCAGTTTCCCCCGTGCTGGCAGCGGCCAGCGGGCAATTGGCCAAAGAGTGCTGAAATTAGGAAAGTTAGGTATGATAAAAGGCAGTCGTGCTGCCGGAACACACGACGCTAAGAGAGTTGCCCACATAGCACTATTGCCGCGGTACGACCGCCGCTGACTTCGAGGAGGCTCTGGATCGATGCATGCGCGCATTGCGAGCCCCATGCTTGGCGTGGCGCTATTGGTGGCACTGGGCTGCACGGCCCTCGGCCCCCGCCCAGCCCAAGCGCAGTTAGCCGGCGGCTTGGGGGGCGTGCCCTCGCGACTTTATTTCAACGCGCTGCCAACCTACTGGGACGGCAACTATCAAACGGCCCTGGCGGTTTATCTGGGCGAAGCCAATGGCGGCGTCAAGACGCCTGCCGGACGCTGGATCGACGCCATCTGCTACCTCGCGATGGCCGGCGAATGCTACTACCAGATGGGCCAGCTCCGCGACGCGCTTAACAACTACAGCTCGGCGCTGCAGCTCTACGTGTCTTATTCCGACTGGATGATGCGCATCCAGTTCACCAACGTGCGCACGGCCTCGGGACCGATGGTTGCCCCCTGGGGACAGAGCAAGCGGGGGGCAGCGGTCGGCGCCTTTGACGAAACGTTCCTGATGAGTCAGGGGCAAGTCGACCAGTCGGCCGCGGTGACTCGGGGCGGGGTCATTCAAAACCCCGTCATGTTTCCAGTACACGTCGCGGAAGTGTGCAAGAGTGTGGCGCTGTCGATTCGCCGCCGCCGCGAGCTGATGGGCGTGGTCGCGCGGTTCGACTGCAAGAGCGACCCGCTGACCGGCAGCCTGATCGACGCGCTGTCGCGCCGGGCCGGGCCACCCAATCATTGGAGCGAGGCCTGGGTCAACGTGCAGCTGGGCTGTGCGCATGCCGCGGCGGGCAACTTTCCGCAAGCCAAAACGGCGCTCGAACGCGGCCTGCTCGTGGCCGGGCAATACGACCACCCGCTGACCGGCACCGCGCTGGTGGAACTGGGCCGCATTGCCCTGGAAACCGGCGACTTCCCGGCCGCTTCGAAGTACTTCGAGGAAGCGACTTACTCGAGTCTTGCCTTTCCGGACGCCACCGTCCTCGAAGAGGGGTTCCGGCTCGGACTCCTGTCGCACCTATTGCTCAATCAGCGCACGCCCTATCCGCTGCTGCTGCCGGCGATCGCCTGGTCGAAGAACCAGGGCTTTCGCCATTTGCAAACGTCGCTGCTGCTGCTGGCCGCCGAGAACATGGCGATGCTCGGCGACGCCGGCCAAGCCGCGAACTTCGTGGCCAGCGCGCGGCAGTTGGTGGGCCGCAGCGATCTGGCCAACAGCCAGGTCGGCGCCCGGCTTAATCACTTGACCGCGCTGGTGTCGTACCAGGCCGGCAACATCGACGCTGGCGACCAGGCCATCGGCGCTGCGCTCGGTTTTCAGCGCCACGGTTCGCTTTGGGCGTTCCAAATCGGACTGGCCGATAGCCGTTACCTCGGCGGCGAGCTCAGCGATCGCTCGGCCATGTCACTTTATGAATACTTGCTGCGCGATCCGGCGCCGGCCGATTGGGCCAGCAGCCCGCTGGAATGCCTGTCGATCCTTTCATTGCCGCATTCCGAGGCGATCGAGCACTGGTTCGAGCTCGCGCTCAAGAGCACGAAGGAACACGAACTGGCGCTCGAGATCGCCGATCGCGCCCGTCGGCATCGCTTTTACAGCACGTTGCCGCTGGGCGGCCGGTTGCTGGCGCTGCGCTGGATTCTCGAGGGCCCGGTCACGATGCTGGGGGAACAGGGCCTGTTGCAGCGGCAAGACATTTTGGCGCGCTACCCGCGCTATACCGAGCTGGCCAAAAAAGCCGCTGAAATTCGCAACAAGCTGGCCGGCAAGCCCGTGGTGGCTGAAGCCGGCGATCCAAGGCGCGAACAGGCCGCGCTGTTGGGCTCGCTGGCCGAGCTGAGCCAAGAGCAGGAAGTGATTCTGCGCGAGATTGCCGTCCGCCGCGAGCCGGCA
>CAZPED010000002.1:0-29405 GCA_964585335.1 uncultured Planctomycetaceae bacterium
GACTAGTGAACTTTTCCGGCCATTTCGAACATCGGCATGTAAATCGACAACATCCAACCGGCGATCGTCACACCCATGCCGGCGATGATGATCGGTTCGAGCAGCTTGGTGACTTTGGCGATCAGTCCTTCCATCTTTTCCTTGTAGAAGGGGGCCAATTGCTCCATAACCTGGTAAAGCTGGCCCGACTCTTCGCCAATCCGCACCATGTCGGTAATCATCACGGTGAACAGCCCGGTTTCCTCGAGGGCCACGGCCAGTGGGCGGCCGCCGGCCACGCGGGCCCTGGCTCGTTCGAGCCCCTCGCGATAGATCGGATTCGTGTGAAACACGCCCGACAGCACCGTCATGGTCTCGAGCATGGGGATACCGCTTTTGAGCAACAGCGAGATATTCGAGGCGAAGCGGTACATGGCCATTTGCACGATCAGCTCGCCGATCATCGGAATGCCCAGGCCCACGCCCAGAAACTGTCGCCGCCCTTGTTCGGTCTTCAGGTATTGGCGCAGGCCAAACGCCGCGGCCGCCAGGCCCGCGACGATATATAGCCCGTAGGCCACGATGAAATTCGAGGCGTCGACGACGAACTGCGTCATGCCCGGCAGCTCGGCGCCCATGTCCTTGAACATCTTGGCGAACGTCGGCACCACGAGCCACAGCAGCACCGTGACGGCCGTGATCGCCACGCCGATCAGAATCATCGGGTACATGAGCGACCCCATGACCTTTTTGCGCGTGTCGCGCGACTCGCGAATCTGTTTATTGAGCTCCACGAGCACTGACCCCATTTGGCCGGTGATCTCGCCGGTGCGAATCACGCCGATCCAATGGTGCTCGAACACTTCGCCGTGTCGTTCGGCGGCCGAGTGCAGCGTGCTGCCGGCGGCAATGCTATTGGCGATTTCTTCCAGCACCCGGCGCATTTTCAGACTGGGGTTCTGCTCCGACGAAATGCGAATGGCTTGCAGCAGCGGCGTGCCGGAATTGACCAGCGTCGAAAGCTGCTGAAAAAACGTCATCTTGTCGTCGAGCGCGATCTTCTTATGCGGCTTGCTCGACACGCGGGCCCGCGCGATAAACCAGTCTTCGAATGCCATAAACTCACCCTCGTTTTTCCCCGCCTGGCCAATGCGCTCGGCCGCCGGCAGGGCCGCCACGCTCTATTCGCGTCCGGCCATGGTAATGGCCAATGCCTCTTCCAAACTGGTCATGCCGCTGCGCACCTTGTCGATGGCGCTATCGGCCAGCATCTTCATGCCTTCGCCCCGGGCCGCCTCGCGCAGCTCCGGCAGCGGCTTGCGCCGCTGAATCAGGTCGCCCATCGTGCTGGTAATTCGCACGACCTCGAACACGCCCACGCGGCCGCGGTAGCCCGTGCCCCGGCAAGAGTCGCAGCCCTTGCCCCGGTACAGTTGCATGCCGGTCTCGAGTCCGTACATCTGGGCCGTTTCGGCGTCGCAGTCGTAAGCTTGTTTGCAGTCCTTGCACAACCGGCGGATCAGCCGCTGGGCCTCTAGCACCCGCAACGTGGCGGCCAGGATGAAGGGCTCGATGCCCATGTCTTGCAAACGGCTGACGGCCGATAGCGAGTCGTTGGTGTGAATCGTCGAGAGCACGAAGTGGCCGGTGAGCGCGGCCCGCAGGCAGATCTGGGCGGTTTCCTGATCGCGGACCTCACCGACCATGATCACGTCGGGGTCTTGCCGCAGGAACGCCCGCAGCACGCTGGAGAACGTCAGGCCGACTTGCGACTTGACCTGAATCTGGTTCATGCCGTCGAACTTGTACTCGACCGGGTCCTCGACCGTGCAGATGTTGACGTCCGGATGATTGCGGAAGTTCAAGCAAGCGTAGAGCGTGGTGCTTTTGCCGCTGCCGGTCGGCCCGGTCACCAGCATCAGGCCGTGCGGCATTTCGATCGACTCGATCAAGTCGCGCGACTGCCGTTCGTCGAACCCCAGTCCGGTCAGCTGCACCGGAATGGCGGCCTTGTCGAGAATACGCATCACGATCTTCTCGCCCCACACGGTGGGCACCGTGCTGACGCGCAGATCGACCCGTTTCTCCGCGGTGCGCAAGCCAATGGCGCCGTCCTGGGGCACGCGTTTCTCGGCAATGTCCATCTTGGCCAGAATCTTGAAGCGCGAGACGACGGGCAAATACATCGACATCGGCGGCGGCGTCAGCTCGTGCAGCACGCCGTCGACTCGCACCCGTACGCGACACATTTCTTCGAACGGCTCGATGTGAATATCGCTGGCGCCCCGCTTGAGGGCCTGATCGAGGATATCGTTGACGATCTGAATCACGCGGCCTTCGGGCCCTGGTGGCAACGACTGATCCAGGTTCAGCACTTCCTCGTCCGAGAAGTCGTCGTCGTCATCGTCCTCGGCCAGGTTCTGCGGCGCCGCGCGTCCCAGCTTGGCGGCCTGCTTCACTTGGGCCAGCGTTTGCTTGATCGACTTCTTCTTGGCTTTCTGTGCGCCTCCGCCGCCGGCAAAGTAAGTCTCGATCAGGCTTTCGAGCGCCGTGCGCGTGGCAATCACCGGACGTACCGTCATGCCGGTGAGAAACTCGATCTCGTCGGCAACCACCAGGCCCGTCGGATTGGCAAACGCGACTTCAATCGTATCGCCGTCGACGGCCGTGGCGGCAATCGTCTGGTCGCGGCAAAGCTTCTCGGGCAGGTATTTGGCCAGCGCGCGGTCGATCGCCGTTGAGTCGGCCGGCAACTCGTATAGCGGCGAACCGAGAAACTCGGCGTAGACCTCGGCGATGTCCTGCTCCGTGGCCAGTTCCTTCTCGACCAGCACCGATTCGATCGTCACGCCCTCGGCCAGCGGCATCTCGCGCAGTTCTTCCGCCTGCTCGGGCTGCAGCGTCCCTCGATCGAGCAACAGCTGCACGACGATGGGTATTGCATCATTGATTTCGGGCGTCGCTACCATGTCGTCTCACTCCACACGTTTATCGCTCGTTGACGTTGCGCGCTGCTAGTCGTTTGCTCGTTCGCCATCGGGATCGGGCGGCGGGGCGGGCGCTTCCTTCTCGCCTTGCTCGGCCGTCGGCGGCGGTGCCACCGCTGGATTCGAGCTGGGCGCGACCTGGCGACCTGTCGTGTCGTCGGCCGCCAGCGACTGCCCGACGTTGTAGTACAAGTCGGCCGTCTCGGTCCCCAGGCGCAGTACCACCCGATCGACACCCACCTTGGCGATGTGCGCCGGTTGTCCGGCGGCGCCGGCGGCGGCCAGCTTGTCCCCCTCGCGAAACAGCTCGCCGTTGATCACCGCGGTACGGTTCCGCCCGGCAATCATCGTTCCATTGAGCACCAGCCCCGACAGGTTCGGCTTGAGCACGGGTTTGGGGGGTGGCTCGGCAGCTTTGGCCTTGTCGCCGCCGCCCTGTGGCTTTGTCGTCGCCGCGGTCTTCGTTTCGGCGACCGGCGGATTGGGCTGAAACGGCACGAACGGATCGCGGTTCAGCTCCGGAGCCACCACGGGCTTGAGCAACGACGTCAGCGTGTCGGCCCCCTTGGGCGCCGTCTTGACCGCCAACACCAGCGGCGCAGGCTCGTCGAGATGGGTCCAGCAGAAGTAACCCATCGTGCCGGCCACGATGCCGATCGGCGCAAGTTTGGCGGCCTTTGTCGACATGTTAGCCCATGACTCCCACGATCGTCATGCTGACGACAAGCGAGCCGTTGCCGCCGCGCGCCGGCTGAATGCTAATCCAGTCGATCCGCAGGAACCGCTCGTTGTTTTCCAACCACTTGAGAAACGCGTTAATGTCTCGCAGCGTGCCCTCGAGATCGATCCGCAGCGTGACGGCCTTGTAGGGTCCCACCTCGCGGATCTTGTCGGGATCCAGCGTCAACAACTTGAGCGGCTGCTGACGCACGCCGTCGAGCACGTACTGCACCCATTCGTTGGTATCCGAGGTGGTCGACAACCGGTCCTTGAACGACTTGAATTGCTCGCGCAGCCGCTCGATGTCGCGTACCACGTCGAGTCGGCGCTTCTCGACCACCAGTTTCTCGCGGCACTTGTCGATCTCGGCGCTCAGCGGGCTGTAGACGCACATGTAGGCCACGGCCAGGATGCTGCCGGTCAACATCACGCGCAAATTCGTCGGGTTGCGCAGCGCGTTTGCCTGCTGTTTCTTGTCCGAGTTGCGGCGTTTGCGCGGTGAGCTCATTTGTGGCCTCCGCCGTCGCCAGTCTTCTTGGTATTGGCCGGGGCGGCCCCGGCCGGCTTGGGCAGGCAGGTCACGGTGAACGTGGCAATCGGCAGCTCGCCCTTGCGGCTGGGGGTGCTGCATTTGATATCGGCCAGCTCCACCACCGGAAAGTCTCGCTGCAACAGCGGATGGTTGCGCAGCGCCGTCAGAAACTCGTCGATTTCTTTCGGCGTGGCGCCGTCCTCGGCAATCGGTACGTCGGCCCGCACGGTGAAGGTCTTTTTCGGCTTGCCCTTTTTCGGGTTTTCCAGCTCGCAGACGCCCTGAAACGTCGTCAGGGTGCAGCTGAGCGGCAAGCGTTCGGAAATGTCGTGCGTGTACATGGTCCAGGTCACGCGCGTTTCCATGAACTTTTGAATCGCGTCGACCTTCTGCTTCAGGTCCGTCTGCTCGCGCTGAATGTCCATCTGCTGCTTGCCGTTGGCCCAGGCGCGCTTGGCCAGCTCGGCGTGCACCGGCACGACGGCCTTCTCGGCGTGATGCGAACGCCCGAGCATGAACAAGGCCATGCATAAGACCAACGCCACTTGCACGGCAAACTCTCCCCAGGGAAAAATCTGCCAGAGCGAGGGGCTGGGCGTCATCGACTGCGAGAGGTCGACCACCTCGATCGGCTGATCGCCCAGGCAACCCATGGCCAGGCCAAAGGCGATCGCGGCGCCGTTCAACTCGGGTCCGTCGCACCAGACCACCGTGGCGTTGACCTTCTGACCGAACTCGGCCGCGGTGACGGTGGGGCGCAGATCCTCGCGGCCGTGCACGATCACGCCGTCGAGCGGCACTTCGATGCCGCAATGCGCTACCAGCGTTTGGCAGGAGCGGATCGCCGAACACAACGCCGCCGCCTCGCCCCCCGCCGGCAGTTTGAACGATTTCCACAAGATGCACACCGTGCCGGCGGTGACCACCGCCAGGATCTCCTGGTCGTTCAAGAACAAGCGCAGCGAAGGCTTCGAGCGGCGCGACTTGCGCCGCTGAATTCCGGCGCGCAGCAGGGCCAGCGAAGCCGGCTCGGTCCGAAAGGGCTGCACGTTGCAATCGCGCAGCACTTGCAGCAGCTCGAACAGGTGCTCTTTGCGGCACGAGGCCACGCTGGCCAGTTTGCGCTTGCCGAACTCTCCCTTGATCACTTGCACCGACAACTCGTCGATGCAGACGTTTGGCGACCGCAGCATTTCGCGCAGCACGGCCTGGGCCGTGTTGCCATTGTTGCTGGAGCTCACCGGGCGAGTCGAAAAGAATACCCGCCGCGTGGGGATGCCCACGGCGATCGGATAATTGTGGCGCCGCGACTTCAAGAGCGGCTTGAGCAGCTGCACGATCACGTCGGGCAGCTCGTATTCGCTGTACTTCTGGCTGCTAGAGGACAGTTCCACCAGTCCGATGGGCGTGCTGGCGACCTGGCTGACGACGACTTCGTCGTCGCCGATGTACAGGCCGATGCCCTTGTAGGGCATGAATTTCGCCAGCAACGCTTTCACAGGTGGCATCCGCTTGTTGAAGTGCTGTCGAGAGGTGAGTCGTGGTTCCAGCCCTTCCGGCACTGCCCGGCCGAACAGCGTGGTGTTTCAAAAACGAGGGCGGCTGACGAATCAGCCGCCCTCGCGTTGGTCAACTTAACCTAGCAGGCAAGGACGCCTGGAAATCAACCACCACCGCCGCCACCGCCGCTGATCGACTGGCCGCTCGGGTTGATTTCGTTGGGAATCGTGCTGTTCGCCGTGTCGAAGCCCGACTCGGTGAACGTCACGGTGTAGGTGCCGTAGCCCGACGACGAGCCGCTACGAGTAGCGGTCGAGCTCCACGAGCTTTCGAGCGTGCTCGAACTGCCCGCGACGGGATCGGCCACGGTGAAGTACTGGGGTGCAGGGAAGCTGATGTCCAGCTTCGAGATCTGGTCAGCATACGTGCCGTTCTGCTGCTGATAACGTTCCTGGGCGGCGCGGACGGCCGACAGGTAATTGAACGATTCAGCGGCCTTCGAGCGCTCGACCGACTTCAGGAATCGGGGCACGCCGAAAGAGGCCAAAACGCCGATGATCACGATCACAACGGCCAATTCAACAAGTGTGAACCCGGCACGCGCTCCGGACGACGACCGACTTCGCATGATGCTCTCCTTTCGCCGCTTTGGAGTACGGCGGTTTACTGTCGGGAGCGAGGCTCAACGGGATACGCCCCGATTTGACGCCTAGGGTCTTCGAGCTCTGGATGTGTCGTACGAGGCTCGAATGTCTACCGTCGCTCCCGCGACGCTAGTAAACCTGAGTAGCTCGCCAAGCTAAATTGTCAAACCGCCAGAGCGTTAATCGCACTTGTTCGGCCGGTTATACCCAGTTACTACCCCCACAGACGGCCCCACAACGGCG
The DNA here is from genome assembly GCA_964585335.1 of uncultured Planctomycetaceae bacterium. Taxonomy (GTDB): domain Bacteria; phylum Planctomycetota; class Planctomycetia; order Pirellulales; family PALSA-1355; genus CAZPED01. Next base: position 6,606 of record CAZPED010000002.1, read on the forward strand.
GCGCTGGCTATCCGCTCGTCGGACAAAAACATCAAAAAAACCCCGATTTGCCGGGCAGGAGCGCACTTTCGCGCCAAACGAAATCCCAAATTCCGTCGGCCTCGGCGCGGCGAGAATCCAGCGGCGCGATTTATTTTTTCGCCACGCGCGCCGCGCCGCCAACGCGACCTATAGTTATCAGTCGCGTGCGCTCGCGCATTTGGGCGGCAGCGCTGCCGGCGCTGCCGAGAGAGTATCTCAGGTCGCGTCTAGAAGCGGCCTTCGCACACCGTGGGCATCGGCTTGGGGACGCCCACCGACATCAGGTTCGGCGACGGGAAACCGTCGTCGTAATGCATCTCGCAGCCTTCGCCCGGCCGCCAGATCCGCGTCGTGAGCAGCACAATCAGCTCCTTGGTCACCAGTTGCTGGTGGCGCACGCGGAAGAAGGCTCCCACGTAGGGCAGCGTGCTCAACCAGGGAATGCCCTCCTGGTTGATCTCGACCTGCTTGTCCATCAGACCGCCGATGACCAGCGTCGCCCCGTCGGGCACCATCACGTTGGTCGTTACTTCCGACGTACTGGCCTGCGGAATACTGTTGACGATCGAGCCGGTGCTCCGTTCCGGATGCACTTCCATGCGCACCATGCCGTCGCTCGAAATGAACGGGCGGACGCGGAGCAGGGTGCCCACGTTCATAAAGCTGATCTGCTGCGTCGTGCTGACGATGCTCTGGCTGAAAGTGCTGTAGCCCAGTCGCTCGCCCAATTGCAGCTCGGCCAGCTGCTTGTTCAACACCAGCAGCCGCGGCGTTGCCAGCACTTCCACCTTGCCCATCTTTTGCAGGGCCACGATAAAGCTGCTGACGTTCGAGCCACTGTTGCCGAACTTCAGGCCGTGGTTGTCAGTGGCAAAGCCCGTGTTGCCGATCGTCGAGGTGCCCGCGCCCGAGCCGCCGCTGGTGGTCGGCGGCGCGCCGCCGCGAATCAAGCCCGAGGCCAGCACGCCCGTGGGAGCGAAGCCGCTGGCGGCGTTCAGGGCCGCGGCGTTGCCGAAGATGCCCATCACGTTACCGCCGTTGTCGAGAATGCCGAAGTTGATGCCCAGGTCGCAATCGTCCTCGTGCGTGACGTACATGATGATCGCTTCGATCAACACCTGGGTCGGCTGGACGTCGATCTGGGTGATGATGCCGTCGATCTTGGCCAGCACCGACTCGCGATCCTCGATGATGATCGCCTCTTCGTTGGCCAGCGCGTCGCCGCCCGACATCGATTGCTGACCGCTGCCGCTGCTACCACCGCCACCACCACCGCCGCCACCTCCACCACCGCCGCTCGAACCGCCGCCACTGCTGGAAGCCGTGCCGCTGACGGGGTTGATCGGCCGAATGCCCACCTGCGATGGCGGCGTCGCGGTCATCTGCCCCTGCTTGCTCAAGAACGGCTTGAGTATCTTTTGCACGTCCGTGCTGCGAGTGTAGTTCAGCTTGTAAACTCGCAAGCCCATCGGATCGTCTTTCGGCCCACCTTGTCGCACGCGCATTTCCTCGGGCGTGTAGACATAGATCACGCCGTTTTCCTCGCGGGCCGCCAGATTGCACGACTTGAGAATCGCGTCGAGCGTTTGCTCCACGGTCAGGTTCGTCAGGTCCGCCGTGACGTTGCCCTTGACGTTGGGCGAAACCAGGATGTTCAGCGAGTGATCACGGCTGATCATCTCCAGCACCTTGCGGACGTCGACGTCGTCCAGGTGCAGCGTGGTCGGCTCCTTGCCCAGCTTGCTCTTCGGATCGCGCTGCAGGCCAAACTCGTCGGGCCGCAGCGGGATCGGCCGCCCCGCAGGTGCGCCGCTGGCGTCGTCGCCGCTCTCGCTGTGGCGCTCCGGCCGGGGCAACTCCTCGGGCTTGTCGCCAATCATTTTCAGATAGTCGTCTTCGGTTTCCGGCTCGGCCATCTGCTCATTGTTGCCCTCGTCGTCGCCGCCGTTGTCGCCATCGCCATTGTCGTCGTTCCCATCGTCGCTGTCGTTCGACGAATCGGAGTCGTCGGCGTCGGCGTCTCGTGGCGGGGTGAGCGCCGGCCCTTCACCGCCGCCCCCCGCGTCGGCCGAAGCCGGTTGCCTGAGGTGCGACTTGTATTGAGCTTCCGCGCTAGCGGGACTCAGCCCCGGTGTCGTCTTCGTGCCCGACCGCAGCTTTAGCGGCGAGCTTGACGGCTCGGGCGCCACCTTCGATGGCGAAGCCGGCTGCTTACCGATCTTCAACCGCTCGCCGATGCGCTGCCGCAGCGGCGCCTTCGGCTTGGCCGCCGAGACGGCCTCGGGCGTCAGTCGAGCTGGTTCTTCCGATGTGTCGTACGAAGGCAGTTTCGCCATCAGGTTCGTCGGCCGGCTGCCGTTCGCCCGCGAGGCGACCAGGTTGTCATCCTTGGTTTTGAAGATGGCAATCGGCTTTTGCTTTACCTGGTGTACCGGTTCTCCGGACTCGGTGAACTTCAGCGTTGAACTTTGACAGCCGGCAAAGGCGGCGATCAGACAGAACGCCACGATCGAGAGCCCGGTTGGCCGGCAGGTGCGGCTTGGGGCCGACGCGACGTTGCACCAGGGCTTGCCGTGAATGCTAGCGATATCTTGTGCGCGCACGTCCGAGCGCTGGGCACGGCGCGCCCTTAACCTGGGGCCCATGTTTGACGGGCGGTTAAGCACGGTTAGACAATTAACTCTAATTGGACGTCAGATCGGGGGGGCGAAAAACGCCCTACTGGTAATCGACATAGCCTGGCCCGACATTTAGGGTAATTCGACCCAGGAAAGAACTATCTGTCGTACCGATAGCGACAGGCGGGAGACATCAGCAGGCTGCAGGTGCTAGGAAGAATTGCACGTTGCGTCATGCTCACGACGGCGTGCGAACTGGCACGATCGTGTACCTGCAAGCCATTGGCATTGAGGAACTAGCAGTCGGAAGGGAACCGCCGCGGAAAGGCGATGGCTGCCGCGTACCCGCCTGAGCAGGATGTGAAACCGCGGATCCTGGTAAATCTGGTGAATCACCATCCGGTCTGCCCGCAGGGCACTGGGCGCAATCACCCGTCGGGCAATTCAATCCGCCCCCGGTGGCGCGATTCACCCCTGGGGCATCGAGACATTCTCCGCGGCTGCTGGCAAATCAATGATGGCTTCCAGCACGCGGACCTGCAGCGGCTCCTCGTCGTTGACCAGGTCGGCGTGGCCGACTGGCTGTGTCCAGTGAACATGCAGGTGAAAGTCCGAGCCCTGCGTTACCGTGGGCATCGACAAGGCCGATGGGCCGGGCAGCAAACTCTTGATGCCGCCGCCGACAATGTTCGTCAGCTCCGCCACGGCGTCGTGGATATCGGCCAGCGTGGCGCTATCCTCGGGAACATCCAACATGGCCGAGGCGGCTCGCCGGCCAAACGGCTCGCTGCACAGCAGCAGCACCGTGCCGTTCCACTGTCCGGTGATGTGTACGGTACCGGCAACCTGGAACGAGCCCCAGTCGGCAGCCGGCTGGACGCAGGGTCGTACCGGCAGGTTCAACATCGTACTGCAAACCGATTCGGCCACTTCCGTGACTTGTTCGTTCGACAGGTAGGTGGCGGGCATGAAAAACTCCTTGAGATTAATTGGTTCGGATGCGCACTTTTCAGGGAGAGCGGCCGGGCGGCAACCCGCGAGCGGAACGAGTCGGGACGGACTTTCAGGCCCCATCGGGCCGGTAGCTGGACGTCTTACCGTGATTCATGCGGCGCCAGGTGGCATCGATGCCCAGCGTGGTTTCGGCGCCCCCCAGAAACAGCGAGCCATCAGCGGCCAGTTGCTTGCGCACGTTGGCCAGAATGGAGCGCTTCGTCTCCGGCGTGAAGTAAATCAACACGTTACGCATGAAGATCACGTCCATCGTGGGCATGGCAGGCCAGGGGCGGGCCAGATTCATCTTGCTGAATCGCAGCAGACGCCGCACTTCGGGCTTGAGCTGCCAGCGCAGCCCTTGCCGGGCGAAATACTTCACCAGCAGCTGGCTCGGCAACCCGCGGTTGACTTCCATTTGCGTGTACTCGCCCGCCTGGGCTCGGTCGAGCATTTCTTGCGACAGGTCCGTCGCGAGAATCTCGACCCGCCAGTCCCGCAATTGCGGAAAATTCTCCAGCAGCAACATCGCGATCGTCGCCGGTTCCTGCCCGCTCGAACAGGCCGCCGACCAGATCGACAAACTGCGCCGCGCGGCGCGGGCGGCGATCAGATCGGGCAGCACTTCGGTCTTGAGTGCTTCGAACGGGTGCAGGTCGCGGAAGAAGCTGGTTTCGTTGGTCGTCATGGCCTCGACAACCTCGGCGTGCGCGGCGCTGTAGGGTCGGTCGCGCAGCTGGGCGACCAGTTCCCGAATCGAGCCCAGGCCGCGTCGCGTCGCAATGGGTGTCAGCCGCGATTCGACCAGGTACTCTTTGTTCGACTCGAGCGCGATGGCCGAATGTTCGTGGACCAGCTTGCAGACGTAGGCGAAGCTGGGCGCATCGAGCGACAGCGTGGCAGTGGTGCTCATACGGAACTACCTGTCGTGACGAGAGATTGAAAGGTTGATCGCAGGCCAGCCAATTGAGCCAGCCGCGCGGGAACTTGGGCCAGGGGCAACACCTCGTCGGCCAGCCCGCCGCGAAAGACGGCGCCGGCCATACCCCAGACCACGCTTGAAGGTTCATCCTGGACGATGATCCGGCCACCGGCGGCGTGAATCGCTTCGCAACCGCGCAGACCGTCTTGCCCCATGCCCGTCAGAACCACGCCGAGCGTGCCGGCTCCGTAAACCTCGGCGACGCTGCGAAACAGCATATCGGCGGCAGGCCGGCACGAGTTTTCGGGCGGCCCCTGGTTCAGCGCGGTAAGCACGCCGCCGGCGTGCCGCTCGAGCGTCAGGTGAAAGTCGCCCGGCGCCAGCCAGGCGCAGCCCGGCCGCAATGCGTCGCCAGTGCGGGCTTCGAAAACGTGCAGCGGAGAATTGGCCGTCAGCCGCTGCGCGAGGTAGGTCGTGAACACCGGGGGCATGTGCTGCACGATGACGATCGGCACCCGTAGCTCGGCCGGCAACTGCCGAAAAATGTCGGCCAGGGCGTTGGGTCCGCCCGTCGATACGGCGATGCAGATGATTTCGACCGGCCGCGGCGCCAGGTTGCTCGGTCGCCGGGGGACTCCCTCGGCCACTGGCCGCGCCGGCTCGCGCCGCCCGCTTTGCGGACGACGCCGGCACAACGACTTGATCCTGGGGATCAGCTCTTCGCGAACCTTTTGCAAGGCCGCCGTCACGCTGCCCACGTTGGCCGGCTTGGTCACGTAGTCGCTCGCGCCCAGCGAGAGCGCGTCGATCGTCGCCACGGCGCCCTTTTGGGTCAGAGTGCTGAACATGATCACCGGCAGCTGGGGGTGCGTCTTGCGCAATTCCTTGAGCACGGCCAGGCCATCCAGATCGGGCATTTCGACGTCGAGCGTCACCACGTCTGGATTCAACTGGCCGATCTTGGTAAGCGCAATGCGGCCATTGGCGGCCACGCCGACCACTTCAAGGGCGGCATCGCCACCCAGGGCATCGGCGACCAACCGCCGCACCACGGTCGAATCGTCGACCACCAGCACGCGAATCTTGTCCATCGACACGGCCTTCCTAAAAACCCAACAGCTGCAGCTTCTCGGCGATGACTTCCTTGACGAACGGCTTGGTCACGTACTCGTTGGCGCCAGCTTCCAGCGCCGATTGCATCTGCCCGACCTCGGTCTCGCTGGTCACCATCATCAGCCGCAATTGCTGATAGCGTTCGTCGGCCCGCACGGTGCGGACAAAGTCGATGCCGGTCATGACGGGCATGTTCCAATCGACCAGCACTACGTCCGGATCGTCCTCGCGGTCGAGAAACTCGATTGCCTCGAGCCCGTTGACCGCTTCGCTGACTTCGAAGCCAATTTGCCGCAAGACGTCGCCCAACAGGCGGCGCATGACGCGTGAGTCGTCGACCACTAGTGCATGCATGGAACTGCCCTCCAGGTCTGTGATAAACCCCGTGATAATTGGTAGGCGCGTCGCCCGGCGGGCGTCGCTGGTCCTACGTAGACCGTTACTTCTGCTGTTGCTGAGGCAGGGGACGACGCGGCCCCAGCGCGGACGGCGTCCCGTCCGCGCTGGTCGCCGCGCAATCCGAGGCACCCCCGCTTGCGCGACGGTGGCCTTGCCTGAGGACTACTTGAACTGCGACACGAGCTTTTGCAGTTCGGCGGCCATCCGCGACAATTCGGCGGCGGCTTTCTGCGTGTTGCCCGCCCCTTCGGTCGTGGTTTGGGCCGCCTTGGCCACGCTGGTGATGTTCTGCGCGATCTCGCCCGAGCCCTTGGCCGCCTCGGCCACGTTGCGGCCGATTTCGGTCGTCGTCGCCGATTGTTCCTCGACGGCGCTGGCAATCGTGTTCGAGATGGCGTTGATCTGGGCAATGATGTCGCCGATCTGCTTGATCGCGTCGACCGCGCCCCGGGTGTCGGACTGAATGGCCTCGATCTTCTGACCAATGTCCTCGGTGGCCTTGGCGGTTTCCTTGGCCAATTCCTTCACCTCGTTGGCGACCACGGCAAACCCCTTGCCGGCTTCGCCAGCCCGGGCGGCCTCGATCGTGGCGTTGAGGGCCAGCAAGTTGGTCTGCTCGGCGATCGAGGTGATTACCTTGATGACCTTGCCGATCTCGTTGCTGCTTTCGCCCAGCTTGGCAATCGTTTGATTGGTCGACTCGGCGATGGCCACGGCCTGTTGGGCCACCTTGGCCGCTTCGGTGGCGTTGGCGGCGATTTCGCGAATACTGGCGCTCATTTCCTCGACGCCCGTGGCGACGGTCTGCACGTTGGTGCTGACCTGCTCGGCGGCCGCCGACACCACGTTGGCCTGGGCCGACGTTTCTTCCGAGCTGGCGCTCATTTCGCCGCTGATCGCGGTCAGCTCTTCCGACGACGATCCCAGTTGCGTGGCGTTGCGGGCCACGGTGGCCGTGATGCCGCCTAGCTCGTCGGCTTTTTTCTTCTCGCGCTGGGCGTTGTCCTTGGTGGCCTGTTCCCTTTGCAGCCGCTTGGTGATCACTTCCCAAGTGACCATGGCGCCCAGGTAGTTGCGGTTTTCATCGAACACGGGGCTAACCAGCAGATCGAGCTTTTCGCTGCCCAGCTGAATGGTCGCCTGCCGCGGCAAGTTGTTGGCGTCGCTCAGCAGCCGCCGCTGGTACTCGGGCTGCTTATGGAAAATGTCGACCGACTGTCCGATGATTTGCTCGGCCTTGATCGGCAGAAACTGCTCCAGCGTTCGGAGCGTCTTGGTCGAGGCCGGGTTGACGTAGCGAATCTTGAAGTCGCGATCGGCAAACATCACGTTGATCGGCGCCTGCTCCATCATCGAGCTGATACGGGCCGCCTCGGAGCGGGCCCGGGCCAGCGCCGTCACGTCGATGGCGAACTTGACCACCTTGTAGACCCGTCCCGTGCCATCGGGAATCGGCATGTACGAGGCCTGGATCACGACCTCCTTGCCGCCCTTGCCAATCCGCTTGAACTCGCCCGCCTGGTACTCGCCGCGGTTCAAACGCGCCCAGAATTCCTTGTACTCGCCACTCTGCCGGTAGGCCGCCTCGACGAACAGGCTGTGATGCTTACCCTGGATCTCTTCGAGCGAGTAGCCCAGGGCGCTTAGAAAGTTGTCGTTGGCAGCGAGAATCGTGCCGTCGAGTTCGAACTCGATCACGGCTTGCGAGCGACTGAGAATTTCGACGATGCTCGCGGCATCCGACTGGCTGGTCTGTTGGTCGTTGCGAGCGCGGCGCGCGGCGCCATTGGCAGATTTGGTTTTCGGAGCACGGCTGACAACACTCATCGATACACTCCTCGCGGAAATAAGGGTGGGAAGTAATTAGCGGCAGGTGGGCAGCCATTGGCGTTCTGGAAACTTACAAGTAGCGGTTCCTGGTCGGCGCGGTTGCGCCTTCCAGGCACGGAGACTCATGCACCACGCACTCGGCGGCAATGGGACCTAAAGCGCTGGTCGTCTCGTCGACCAGCGGCTTGGGCACGCCCAGGTCCGACAGCGCGTGCCGCAGGTGTCGAATCACGAGATCGCAGGCGCGCTGTGCGTCGGCAAGGGGGGGATGCGGACGTCGATGGATCGATGCGCCGGCCAGCACCTGCCGAAACAGCAGCGCTTGCCGGTCTTTGAGCCGGGACAGGTCGACCCCCACCAGCAACTCGCGCAACTGGTGGTCGCCAGCGACCCGTTCCAGCCACTTGTCGACCGCCGATTCCACGACCCGCGTGCCGCCCAGCCGCTCCAGCAGCGACAACTGATAGACGAAGTCGTCCTCGGACACTTTCGTTCTCTTCCGATCGCTCATCGACAGCTCCCCGTAATTGAACGTGGTACGCGACGCCCGGACGATCCCGCGCTAAGCCGCAGAATGCGTCCCTTGGGGGCATGGCACCCGTCCAGCACCGCGTAAGCGGTCTGGCCCTAGGGGAGTGCGTCGTCTCGCGCGGCGGGTGCGGCGCTCCCGCGTCGCTGAGCGACGCGAGCGCCGGTCGAATCAGACGACCGCGGCGGGACGACCGATCTTGCTGCCCCGGCAAGATCGTGCGAAGTTCAGGTTGTGTGGTGGCTTGCCGGCAGCCCTAGTTGTCGGTTGCCAGCGAAACGGTCTTGGCGGTGTCTAAAGTCAGCAGCAGCCGATCGGCCAGCTTGTAGGCGCCGCGAATCAGCGAGCGCACTTCGCCACGCAGCGTGTGCGGCACTGGCTCGAACGCCTCGGCATCGACCTCCTGGACGTCGCCGATCTCGTCGACCAGCAGGCTCACCGCGCCGTCGTCGCTGCGGACGACGACGTTCATGGGCCGCTGGTCGCCGGCGCGCTCGGAAAGGCCCAATCGCCGCCGCAGGTCGATGGCCGTGACGATCTGGCCCCGCAGGTTGATCAGCCCGCTGATGACGGCCGGCGCCAGCGGCACGCGCGTCAACTCTTGATAGCGAATGACCTCCTGGACCGTTTCGACTTCAACGCCGAAGAACAGCCCATCCAGATAAAACGTGCAATAACGGTTGGAAGTGCTCATCAGGCCGTGGCTCCTTCAGGTGCGTTGAAGAACATCGGATCCGCCCGGCGAATGAGCGCGGGCGCGTCGAGCAGGTCGGTCACGCGCTGTTGGATAACCGCCGAGGCCAGCAATTCATCGCTTTGCGCCGGGCGGGTGATTTCGACCGTGCTGTCGACGATGTCGACGATCCGGTCGACGACCAGCCCCACGCTGCGGCCACGATCGCTGTGGACCACGACTTGCAACGGCCCCTCGCGCGAGGCTTCGGTCTCGATGCCCAGCAGTTGCCCCACGTGTAACAGCGGCATGATTTGCTGCCGGTACTGCACGACGTCCTGTCCGTCGGCCTTTTCGACCTGCGAGCGGGCAATTTCCTCCAGCCGCGAGACGAGCGAAATGCACAACGCCAGCCGCCGCTCGCCCACGCCCAGTATCAGCAGCGTGCGCCGCTCGCTGGCTTGCTGGACGGTGCGCGCCGAGTTGTCGACCAGCGAACGGTCGCGCACCTCGGAGACCACGTGCGCCCGCTGGGCCGTGCCCAGCACGTCGAGAATCAGGGCCACTTTGCCGTCGCCCATGATCGTGGCGCCAGCATAGACCGGAATGCCCTTGAGCTGTTTGCTCAGCGGCTTGACGACGATTTCCTCGGTGTCGTTGATCGAATCGACCACCAGGCCGAATTGCCGGTCGTCGGCACGCAAGACAACGATGTTAATGATGTCGTCGTGTTGGCTCTCGCCGCTGGTTCGAGCGGCCAGCCCCAGCTCGCTGCGCATGTTCACGATCGGCAGCAGGTTGCCCCGCAGCCGGTAGACCGGCACCCCGTGCAACCGCTCGATGCCTTGCCGCGCTTGCTGCCCTTCGAGCCGCACCAGCTCCAGCAGGCTGACCTGCGGAATGGCGAAGCGGTCGCCGTCGCAGGTGACGATCAGCGCCGGAATGATGGCCAGCGTGAGCGGAATCTTGATTTTGATGGTCGTGCCCTGACCGGCCCGGCTTTGAATGTCGACCGTACCGCCGATCTTCTCGATGTTCGTCTTGACGACATCCATGCCCACGCCGCGGCCCGAAACGTTCGTCACCTTGGCGGCCGTGGAGAAACCCGGCGTGAAGATCAGCTGGCTGATTTCGCGGTCGTTCATTCGCAGCGCCTGGTCGGCCGAGACGAGCCCGCGCTCGATGGCTTTCTGGCGAATGCGTTCCAGGTTCAAGCCGGCGCCATCGTCGGTAATTTCGATGTTGACCTGGCCGCCCTCGTGAAAGGCTCGCAGCAGCAAGCGACCCTCGGCCGGTTTACCCTGGTCCCGGCGCACCTCGGGCGATTCGAGGCCGTGATCGACCGAGTTCCGCACCAGGTGGGTCAGCGGATCCTTGATCGCCTCGACAATCGTCTTGTCGAGCTCCGTGTCCTTGCCCTCCATCTCGATGCGCACCTGCTTGCCGCATTGCACGGCCAGGTCGCGCACCACGCGCGGAAACTTGCCCCAAATGTTGCCGATCGGCTGCATCCGGGTCTTCATCACGCCTTCTTGCAGCTCGGTCGTAATCAGGTTCAACCGCTGCGAGGTGCTCAAGAAGGCGGCGTCGGAGAGCATGCTGGTCGATTGCAGAATCTGGTTGCGGGCCAGCACCAGCTCGCCCACCCGATTCATCAGCTTGTCGAGCAGTCCCACGTCAACGCGGATCGTGCGGTCGGCGACGCCCCTGTGCGTCGAATCGTCCCCCAGCTCCGCGTCGAATTCCTGGTCGCTACGGGCGGCAAACGCGTTGTCGAGCGAAGCGAAGCTGCTCGCGTCGGCAGTTGCCCGGCCCGGGCCAGACGGCGAGAGATTTGCTGCGGATTGCGCGGCGGGCGTCGGCTGTTGCGCCGCGGCGGCCGGCCGATGCGCGAGCTGGCCGGGCGTGCCGGTCAGCCTGGACTCTTGCAGCGCGACGAGTCGCTGTACGAGCTGGGAGTAATCCTTCTCCCCCTCGTTGCCAATGTGTTCGATCTGGCCGAGCATTTCGCGCACGGCGTCGACCATCGAGAGCAGGCCGGTGGTAACGTCGGGGCCCAGGGCCAGGTCGCCATCGCGCAGGCGGCCCAGCAGGCTTTCGCCCACGTGCGCCACCGATTCGAGCTTGGCAAAGCCCAGAAAGCCGCAGCTGCCCTTGATCGTGTGAATCGTGCGAAAAATGCCGCTTAGTGTCGGCCCAGCCTCCGCGTCTTGCTCCAGTGCAACCAAATCCCGGTCAAGCTGATCGAGGTTCTCATAGCTCTCGATCAGGAACTCCTTCACGATTTCCTGAAGGTTGTCCATCGGATTGTAATTCTTTCGGTATGCGCCCGGGGCAGGGGCTGTTGTTTTCGATTCACCTTTCGTGAGTGGAAAAAATTCACCAGCGTTTGCAGTAGGACCAATCGGTAGTCCCGCTGCAGGGTTACAAGTTTATAAGTCACAATTTCGCGCGACGGGAAAAAAAATGCGCAAGCCTCGCCGATCGTGCCGACCGCGCCTGCCGCCGACGCGGCCAATAGCCGCGCGCCGTCGCTAAGGGTGTTTCATCCGGCGAGCGCCGTCGAGTCGGCACAATGCTCCTGGCACGCCTGGGCTCAGCAACTGGGTAGAGCGGCCGCGGTGCGTTTCGCTCAGCCCGCGGCCGAGCCGTCGCGTCAGTATCCCCGTCACGATGCGCGCAGAGCGAACCGGATGTCGAGGCGCGGATAGCGAACGCTGCACGACGCGACAATGCAGCAGCCCGGCGGCAATCGTGGGTCTAAAGCCCGCCGGCGAGCCACCAGCTCGTGCAGGTCAGCTCCACGAGCAAGGCGATCTGCACGATGGCCAGCACTTCCAGGCACCGCCGCACGAAACGCCGCGAACGGGCCTGCCGGTCGCGGCGCAGCAAGAAAGTCGCGGCGCCGCACCCCAGCAGGCCGGCCAGCCCGATCAGGAAAAGCGCGTTGCCCACGCCCGAGGCGTGGCGCACCAGCGTGGCGCTCGACCGGGGCAGCCGGGCATCCCACATCAGCAGCGACAGCGATTCGACGCCCATCAGCACGAAGAACACGCCAATGCCAACCAGGGCCCCCGTGCCGGCACGCCCCCACAGCGAACCGACGACGACGAACATCGGCACGAACCGCAGAAACAGCAACGACGAAAGGGCCCAGGTCGTGTCGCTGGCTTCGGGTTGCATGATCCAGGCCAGCGCCCACAGGCCGCTCAGAATGAGCCAGACCACCGGATGCAACGTGCAATCGTTCAACCAGCTGCGCAAGAGCCGTTCGTCGACCGATTGCAGTTGTTGTTGCACGGCGGCGCGCTCGCTGGGCAACGAAGCATGCATAAAGCCACTCCTCGCAGGCAATTCAGGTTGTGCCAAGACTGAAGGGGGGCAGCCCATCGCATCGACCAGGGCGCAAATGCCCCTGGTCTAAGCATAAACCTAGGTCACGCTGACAGGGGGAGAGCTCCCAGCGACGAAGTTCTTGGCGCCGGTTTTAGCGGTTGTGGCGAGCGAGAACTGCTGAAGCAACACTCGGGCGTGCGGCCTTTGCACATACTGCCACCGCTAACTAATGAATCAACCACACGTCCGGATACTTCTCCGTCGGATCGGGCAGTTCCTCCCACAGCCGGCGGCCACCTTCAACCACCGTGCGATTGTGGCCCCGCCGTGCTCCCTCGGGCAGCTCTTCCAGCCGCTTGACGCTGCCGCCGCCCAGCACGACGTAGTCGGCCATCATCGCGTTCTTGATCGCCGGCACCACCTCGTGCACGATGGCTTGCCACTTCTTGGAGCCGAGCTCTTCGAATCCCGCGTCGCCCAGCAGTTGCGCGAGGTGTTGCTTGCCGAACAGCATCCTGCCCAGGTCGAGTGCCAGGATGACGTGGCCGGCGATGTAGCAACTGCCCACGGCGGTTCCCAGCCCCAGAAAGAGCATCCGTCCGCCGTCGTAACTGCCCAGCGCTTGCAGCGAGGCATCGTTCATGATGCGCACCGGGTTGCCAAACGCCGAAGCGAAATTGAAAGCCACCCAGCCTGGGCCCAGGTTTTGCGGATCCTCGACTGGCCGGCCGTTGCTCACGCGGCAGGGCAGACCCAGGGCAATGGCCTCCCATTGCCAGTCGCCCACGAGTTCGCGCGCCTCTTGCACCATCATCTCGGGCGTCATGACCTTGCCCGACTCGCACTTGCGATGTTCTTCGTGCGCCGTGTGCCAGAACTTGATCGATGTGCCGCCGACGTCAATCACCAGGATGTCCACGACGAGCCTCGCTTATTTGCCTTAGTCGCTACGGGAGCTGGTAGTTGCTCGCGACGGCAGCTGGTCAAGCCTTCCGGCCAGCAAAGCTTCGATCAGCTCGATGACGCCGTCACCATGATCGGCCGTGGCGACAAAATCGCACTGGGCTTTCACACCCGCCAGGCAATTGCTGACGGCGGCCGATAGGCCGCAGACGCGCAAAAAGGGCAGATCGTTTTCGGCATCGCCCACGCCCGCGGTCGCCAGCACCGACACGTCGAGCCGTTTGAGCGCCGCCACCAGCCCCGTGGCTTTATTGATCGAGCGCGGCAGCACCATCACAGCGCGCTTGTTGAAGATGATCTGATAGTCGAGCCCAAGCCGCTCGATGGCCCCCGCGATTTCCGTCTCGAACGGCCGCCAGGTGGCAAACACCACTTTACCGACGGCAAATGGCGTCACGTCCAGTCGCTTCATCTCGGCCAGGAACGCGTCCGCCGGCGGATCGCCCAGAATCTCCTCCCGATCCTCGTCGGGCCAGTAGACTAGCGCGCCGTTTTCGGCCACGATCGCGTCGAACAGATCGAAGCGGGGAAACACGCCGCGCAGCTCTGGCAATTGGCGCCCCGTGACCAGCAACGTCTTGACGCCGTGGGTCCGCAGCTTACCCAGCGCGTGCAACACCGTCGCCGCCGCGTGACCGTCCCTGGCCAGCGTTCCGTCATAGTCGGTGGCAAGTGCCTGGTATCGCATACAGAAGCTGAAGCGCATTAAGGGGAAAAGTCTCAGGTGCTCGATGTGACTCACTGTGCTCACCGTGCTCACCGCATGCAAACCACGTGCCGACTGCTGTTGGCGCCGTCGCGCCCCGGGGCCGTTCGCGTGGCGCGGAGTTGTTCGCTGCCCCCCCGAAAACGCGTCACCAAACCGGACGCATCGCTCACCACCCCACTGCGCTAGTCCGGCATGCGGCGAAAGCGGCCTGACCGCGCCGCTCGAGAGCCGGGCCTGGAACGCCGCGACGCGCCCACTTCTTCCAGGCTGGTCGCCGCGGATTCACGCCCGCCGCCGCGGTCGAAAGCATCGGTTTCGACCAAAAGCCGATGCCCGTAACGAGAACCGACGCTATGTGGGTGGCGCGAATAGCGCGGGCACACAACTTGCCCGAGTCACACGGCTATGCGAATTCCCGCTCCCGTTGGCCGTCTCTTTTCTTTCGAGGAGGACCTTCCATGCGTTTCCATTCACGAACCCTGGGCGCGCTGAGCCTCGCCACCGCCACAGTGCTAGCGAGCTCGGCCATGTCGGCCGAACCGCCTCGCACCCAGCGCCAGGGATTTGCCCCGGCCCCGAACTTCCAGCAACAACAGCCGCAACGAGTGACCGCGAATCGGCCCGTGCAAGAGACCATGCAGTCGACCGATCAGACGATTGCCCAGTGGCTGGCCCTCGACAATCAACTGGAAGTCGAGATGAACAAGCTGGCCGCCTCGAAGCTCGAAGACCGCGACGTGCGCCAGTTCGCCGAACAGATGATCAAGGATCACGGGCAGGACATCGCCCAGCTGCAGCGCTTCGGCGCCCGGGTGGCAGCGGCCGAGACGCTCACCTCGAACACCGACCGCCAGCAACCGGCCAACACGCAACCGCAGGCCGAGCAGCAACAACCCGGCACGCCGCAAGCCGGCGCGACACCGGGACATTTCAATTTCCTGGAAGCCAAGCGGCGAATCGGCCAGCAGTGTTTGGCCAGCGCCCGCAAGCACTGGGACGCGAAGCAGGGCAAGCACGCCGAGGAAGCCTACCTGGGCCACCAGATCGCCGCGCATGAGCAGATGATCGACACGGCCACGGTGCTGCGCGACTACGCCTCGGAAAACCTCCGCGGTGTGATCGACAAGTCGATTCAGGAAGCCCAGCAACACCTGGATCGCGCCAAGCAGCTGATGCACGAAGTAGTCCGCGCGGACAAAGACCTCGGCAAGGACCGCGACTCGAACGATCAGCAGCGCACGTCCGATGAGTCGGACAAGTAACTCCGCACTTGCACGGCTGAGTACGGACGGGTGACTCGCCGCGGCGCAAATCGCGGAGCGCCGCGCGCGAGTCAGCCGCCGTTTTCGTTTCGGCACTGCCCAGGCCAATGCCCTTAGCGGTCGTCAGCCTTGGTCAGTTCGAAGGTGTCGAATAGCCGGCCCTCGATGTCGTAGGCCTTGAAGACGATCGTCCGCTCGCTGATCGCCGCGTAGCAGTAGTGAAACACGCTCTGGAAGTGCAGGTTGAACCAGGTGCGCTGGGGGGCCGCTTGTTCCAGCCCGCCGCCACCGCCGCCGCTGGTAATGTAGCGGACGCCTTTCTTCTGGTTGATCGCCATCTCGAGGATCGGCCAGGTCCGCTCATACAGGTGGATGTGCCCGTTAAAGGCAATGTCCACGCCGTATTTCTCATAGAGCGGAATCACCTGGCGGGCGTTGGCGTCGCCAATGCCGAACTTGGTGCCGGCCGGGCCCTTGTGGTGATCGCCGTAGTCGTTCTCGTCCGAGCTGAAGCATGGATGGTGATGGCAGGTGAATTTCCACACGGACTTCGAAGCCGCCAGTTCCTTCTCGAGCCACTCGTACTGCGGCGTGCCCGGCGCCAGCGGCCGGTTACTGTCGATCATGAAGAACTGCGCGTTTCCGTAGTGAAACGTGTAGTAGTACTCCGGCTTGGGCAGCGAAAAATAATCGTAGTACCAGTGCGAGTCCTTCTCGTGATTGCCAATGACCGGGAACGTCGGGATCTGCGACATCAGGTTCGAGCAGGGCTCGAACAGGTCGTTCAGCCACTGGTGCTTGGCAAAACCGTCGTCGACCACGTCGCCGCAGTGCAAGAGAAAGTTCGGTCGCTTGCTGAACGCCCCGTCGGCGCACTTGCGGGTCACCTCGGGGTTGCGCTGCGTGTCGCCAATGACCGCGAACGCCCAGGGCATGTTTTCGGTCGAGGCCGTCTGGAACGAATAAATCTGCCCGCGCACTTCCTGGCCCGAGGCGTCCGTACAGGTCACCCGATAGAAATAGCGCGTGGCCGGTTTCAGCCCGCTCAGCTTCACTTCGCTGATCAGCTTGGGCTCTTCGGTCTCGATGGCCTGTTCGAGCGGCTGCAATTCGGCGAAGTTGACCCGCATTCGCGTCGGCCGCGACGTTTCGCACATCACGGTGATCGAGTCGGTCGTCGCGAACTGCAAGTACGGCTTGACCAGGAACATCAGGTCCTTGTCGGGCGTGGGGGCCCAGGCAATCAGGTTGTAGTTCTTCTTGGCGATGCCGTGAATCTCATCGCCCGGCAGGGCCCGGCCGTAGCACTTGGCTTCGAACAGCGCGCCTTCGATCAGGCTTTTGTTGGAGCCCACGATCGTGCCGCCAATCAGGTAGTTGCCCGTGGGTGGATAGACGATGTCGCCCGAGAGTGTGGTGTTCTCGCCTTCGAGCTGGCCATTCACGTAGATGCGCGCCGCCTGGCCGTCGTACGTGGCGGCGACGTAATACCAGCGGCCCTTTTCGATCTTCGTGGTCGCCGGCACGTAGGTCAGCCGGCTAGTGGCCGGATCGTTGCCGGCCGTCGCCAAACCAAAGACGAACGAGTTCCGGTTGAAGCCCAGCACCCAGCCTTGTTGTCGGGCCTTGCTGTCGCTCAAAAAGCCAACCAGCCCGCAGCGCTCGGCGGTATCTTCCAACCGCACCCACACGCTCACGGTCATGGCCCGCTGGGGGAGCAGCTTCTTCGCCTCGTCGAGGTTCTTGGCCAGGCTCAGGTAGTCGCCGCCGTAGAAAACCAACCCTTCGGTCGGACCAGTGTTAACGAACTTGGGCGCGCCGACCACTTGGGCCGTGGCCTGGTGCGACTTGTCTTGCCAGGCGCCGTTTTGAATTTCGTGCGTGCCAGCAGCGAAGTGGAACAGCAAATCCTTCTCGACATGATCGGGATGCAGCAGCGCGACGCTCGTCAACAACGCCGCGGCGACCAGCGAACCGGAAACCATAGAATTCACTCCCTGGGAAAGCGATCCGTCGATTCCCTCGACGTACCGGCATGGGCGGATCAGGATGACTTCGTGCGGAACGTTGCGCGCGGCAGGCACTTGGACCGCCGCGCGCAGGCAGGCTATAGCACAGCAAACGCGAGCCGAGCCCGCTTGTCAACCTCGCCGTCAGCGGTTTTCCCACTTGCGGCTGGCCCAAATAGCCCCCGTGCGTTCACGCGCACCGCAAATCGGGCCGGCAAACCGCCGCGCCGCCCGCGCCAGCCGCCGCTCGCTGCTCCTCCGGCACTCGCGGCTCCGCCGGCATCGCGCCGGGCTAGCGCCAACCTCGCGGAAATCTCACCGCGCCCGCGGCGCTAGCAATACCTGATCGCTCGGGTAGCGTGCCGCAAGCACACTAGCCGCGGTGCGGCAGGGGCAGAGCACTCGCAAAAGCCGCGCTTGACTCTCAGGCACCTTGCATTACAACGCACTCGCCGTCTTTCGCACCACCGAGCTGATCGACCGCGCGATCAATGCGAAGTGATAGACGCTTGTTCTATTCCAACTCGTGAACGTCAGACAGCACGCCGCGGGGGATACAGATCGTCAGCACGGTCAGTTTGCCGATGGCTTTGTGCTTCACGCCGCGCGGCACGTACACAACCACTCCCCTGTGCAGCTCGATCGTCTCGTCATCCAGGATCATCGTCCCCTGGCCGTCGATGACGTAATAAAACTCGTCGGTGCGGGCATGGTAGTGCAGCTTGGCGTTGTCGATCTCGACCTGGTGGATTTCGGCCGCCGCGCCGTCCGACTCCTCGACCAGGCAGCGGATCTGCCCACAGGTTTCCGCCCAGGGCACGACTTCGGCCGGATCGCGACGAAGAAAACGCGATTGCACGCTCATGGCTGACCCCTTCGTGGGATGTAATGGCGAATACCCGCTGCCGCCGCTCACCCTAACGCATTGCCGCCAGCACGGCAAATATTTCCCGCTAGGCTGCATGGCACCTGCTGACCGCAATTTGACGGCCCAACCGGAGTCGAGTTGAATGGCAGGTGCCCCAGCTGCTCCCCCACGCGACACACTATATATATGTCGGTTTCCGCCACGTTCGCCCCCATGCTACGCCCCCACGCCTTTCGCGCCGGCACGCACCGTACAGCCTGGCTGCTGGCCTCGAGCCTTTTCGCGTTGCTGGCCGCGCCGCTGGCCGCGGCCGATGGCCTACTGGCATTTCCCGGCGCCGAGGGTTTTGGACGCTTTGCCCGCGGCGGACGCGGCGGCGACGTCTATCACGTCACCTCGCTAGCCGACGACGGTCCCGGTTCGCTCCGCGCCGGCATCGCCTCGGCCCACGGGCCGCGCACCATCGTCTTCGACCTCTCGGGCACCATCGAACTGAAGCGGCCGCTGGTGATCGACAAGTCGTATCTCACGCTGGCCGGCCAGACGGCCCCGGGCGACGGCATTTGCCTGAAAGATCACACCGTCCAGTTCAAGAACGTCCAGCATCTCGTCGTCCGCTACCTGCGCTTTCGGCTCGGTGACGAGAATAAGCCGCGCCGCTCGGGACCCGACTGCCTGAACACGACCGACGTCAACCACGTGATTTTCGACCACTTGTCGGTCTCCTGGGGCATCGACGGCAATCACGATTTGCGCCGCGGCGGCAACTTCACAGTGCAATGGTCGATCTACACCGAAGCCCTCAACGACAGCCTGCACGAAAAAGGCACGCACGCCATGCTGGCCTCGTTTCGCGATCTGACCGGCAGCATCACGTTGCACCACAACCTGTTTGCCAGCAGCCGCGAGCGGCACCCCACGCTGGGCGGCAGCCCGCGCACCAAGCGCGAGGCGATCGTCGACTTCCGCAACAACGTGGTTTACAACGTCAGCGGCGCCACGAACCTGGGCAACTGCCGCGTGAACATGATCAATAACTTCTATCAGCCCGGGCCGAACACGCCGCGCGACGCCCGGCCAATCGCCACAAAGACCGAAAACGCCGGCGCGCTAGGGGCCTACCTGGCCGGCAACGTGTTTGCCGCGCACCCCGACTGGACGGCCGACAATCATCTGGCAATCGACTTCGAGCGCTGGAGCAAGGGCAACTACCTGCATACCTCGCTGGCGGCCATTCGTGCGTCCGAACCGTTCGACGTGGGCGCGGCCGCGCCGGCTACCGACACGGCGGACGTTGCTTACCAGCGCGTGCTGGCCGGCGCAGGCGCTTCGCTGCGTCGCGACGCGGCCGATCGCCGCCTGGTCGACGGCGTGCGCGCCGGCACTCACCGGCTGATCGACTCGCAGCGGCAAGTGGGAGGCTGGCCCGATCTCAAGAGCCAGCCCGCGCCCGCCGATAGTGACGGCGACGGCCTGAGCGACGCCTGGGAGCGCGACCACCAGCTCGACCCCGCCAATCCGGCCGACGGCCCCGCAACCAGCACTGCCAACGGCTACACGAATCTCGAAGTCTATCTCAACAGCCTTTGCCAGCCGCCCCCCGCGCCCTGACCGCGACGTTCCTCGCCCATCCGCGTGCCAATCGAGTTGTCCGCGTGCCGCTTGCCTAGCCCTCCATTGGCTTTGCCCAGGTGCGAACGGCCTTGCCAATGTGCTCCTGACTCTCCGCCGTGTGCCGCCGGCTCTGCCAGTGCCCACCGTGTGCCACTGGCTTTGCCAGTGCCCGCTTCAATCTTGCACTTCCCCATCCTCCCCCCAAATTTCCCCATTGCTGGGCTCGGCCCCCGCGGCCTGCTAGAATAGGCCCGCCCCCACTAGAGCCCGGAGCGGTTCCGGCTCCTCCCCACGCATTGCTCACCTTTGCAGGTGCCCAGCCTTGTCGACGAACGTCTTCCGCACCCCGATCGTTGCCGCCGCCGCGGTGTGGATTCCCCTGACAGCTTATAGCCAGCCGGTCGACGACCGCATCGCCGTCTCGGTCGACGACTGGCCCTGGTGGCGCGGCCCGCAGCGCACCGGCGAGGCCAACCCCAACCAGGATCCGCCCACCGAGTGGAGCGCCACGAAAAACATCCTCTGGAAAGCTCGCGTGCCGGGCCGGGGACACAGCTCGCCCACCGTGGCCGGCTCGCGCGTGTTTCTGGCCGCCGCCGACGAAGAGCGCGGCGCGCAATCGGTCGTCTGCTACGATCGCGCCAGCGGCCAGCAGCTTTGGCAGGCCGAAGTACACAGTGCGGGGCTGATGCGCAAGCACCCCAAGAGCACCGGCGCTTCGAGCACCGTGGCTTGCGACGGCGAGCGGGTCTTCATCAACTTTGCCAACGGCGGCGCCGTGTACGTCACGGCCCTGTCGCTCGACGGCCGACAGCTCTGGCAAACCAAGATCTGCGACTACGCCATTCACCAGGGCTACGGCGCCTCGCCGGCCGTGTACCAGTCGCTGGTGCTGGCCGCGGCCGATAGCGTCGCCGGCGGCGTGCTGGTCGCGCTCGACCGCAAGACGGGCGAGCTGGTCTGGAAGCGCGACCGCCCGAAAGAGCCCAACTACACCTCGCCCATCATTCTGCACGTGGCCGGCCGCGACCAGTTGTTCCTCAGCGGCTGCAACCTGTTCAGCAGCTACGATCCGCTCGACGGCCATACGCTGTGGGACGTGAAAGCCTCGACCACCAAGTGCGTCACCTCGACCGTCACCGACGGCACCCGCGTCTTCTGCAGCGGCGGCTATCCCAAGAATCACTTGGCCGCGCTGCTGGCCGATGGCTCGGGCACCATCGCCTGGGAAACCAAGGACCGCGTGTACGTACCGTCGCTGCTGGTGCGCGAGGGCCACTTGTTTGGCGTGCTCGACGCCGGCGTGGCCACCTGCTGGGCCAGCGACACGGGCAAGCAAGTCTGGAAGAAGCGGCTCGGCGGCGAGTTCAGCGCTTCGCCCGTGCTGGTGGGCGACCGGATTTACGCCACCAACGAAAGCGGCCACACGTTCATCTTTCGCGCCAATCCTCAGGAGTTCGAGCAGGTGGGCGAGAACCAGCTGGGCGAACAAACGCTGGCCAGCCCCGTCATTTGCGGCGGCCGCCTGTATCTGCACGTCGTCGACCAGGTCGACGGCAAGCGTCAGGAAATGCTCTATTGCGTGGGCAAAACAAAATAGCGGCCCGGCGGACCCTTCAGCGGCGCCCCGGCGCCTAGGAGAGCGACCGTGATTCGCACCGCGCTCTGCGTCGCCATCTGCCTGCTGCTTCCCTTTGGCCGGCACGCGCGGAGCGACGACGCCTCGCCGGCGCCGTACCGGTTCGTGCAGGAGTGGGGCGGCCAAGGCGCCGAACCTGGCAAGTTCCACTTCCCGATCGGCGCGGCGATCGACCGTCGCGACGAGCTGTACGTCGCCGACTTCAAGAATGCCCGCGTGCAAAAGTTCACCAGCGACGGCAAGTTACTCGCCGCCTTTCCGGTTTCCGACTATCCCGGCGGCATCGCCTGCGACGCCGAGGGCAACGTCTACGTCACGCACGCCGGCATCTCGCCGACGAAAACCGTCGGCCCGCGCAAGCGCGACAAAATCGCCGTGTTCACCGCCGACGGCAAGCTGCTGCGCGAATGGGGCCAGTACGGCACTGGCGACGGACAGTTCGACATGCCCGGCGGCATCGTCATCGGCCGCGAATCCCGAGTGTACGTGGCCGACCAGTGCAACCGCCGCATCCAGGTGTTCGATACCCAGGGCAACTTCCTGACCAAGTGGGGCCAGAAAGGCTTTGAGCCCGGGCAGTTCGGCGGCAATCCTTATCCGCAGGCTTTCTTCGCCGGCCCCACCTGGCTGGCCTTCGACCGGGCCGGAAACCTGCTGACCACCGAGGCCTCGCTGGGCCGCGTGCAAAAATTCACCCCCGAGGGCAAGTTCCTGCTCGCCTTCGGCGACAACGAAGTCGCGCCCGGCAAATTTGGCGGCTACTTCACCGCCTTTGGCCGCAATGTGCTGCAAGGTCCCACCGGCATCGCCCTCGATCCGCAAGGCCGGCTCTGGATCAATTCGATCGGCGGCCGCATCCAGCAGTTTTCCGACTCGGGCGAGTACCTGGCCGGCTTCGGCTCCGAGGGAAGCGAGACCGGGCAGTTCTACGCCCCGCACGGCCTGGCCATCGACAGCCACGGCAGCCTGTACGTGGTCGATGCCTACAACCACCGCATCCAAAAATTCTCGCCGGCGCAGCCGTAAGCGGGCGCCTCGTTTGCAGTCTGGGCAGGCGCGTGCCGTCTCGTGCTCCGCATCTGTTCGCCGGCAAGTTTTTGCCGAATAATTGCTACCCCTGTCACAAACCGGCCGCTTCGTTCGTCCTTGTTGGTGAAGTCTGGTTACAGCACTCTCCTGGGGAGGTTCGCCATGATCCGCCGAACAACGTTGCGTCTGCTGGCCGCCGGCATTCCACTAGCCGCCGTGCTGGCTATCGCCGCCGACCACGCCCAGCCATCCTCGGGCTCGGTCAAACCGCTG
>CAZPED010000003.1:0-27619 GCA_964585335.1 uncultured Planctomycetaceae bacterium
CAGCGAGGCCACGAGCACGGCCAGCGTGCTGACCACGCCAATCGAAAACCGCAACAGACCCCGCTGCCAGTAAAAGCCCAGCCACAACGGCAGCAGGAACAACGGGTAATAAATGACGCCGATGGCCAGTCCCATCAGCATGCCCGAGACGAGCGGGCGGCGGTACATCACCACGGCCCAAACCAGCAGCGCGGCGGGCAGCACGTGATCGACTCGGCCAGTAAGCTGCGCGGTATAGGGCAGCAGCAGGTACAACGTCGCCGCGGCAATGCCGGCGCGAATGTTGTCAAAGTGCCGGTAACCGATGATCACCATGCCGGCCACGATCGCCAGGTGCGACAGGATGGCCATCGTGCGGGCCGTGGCCACGTGCACCACGTCGCGGCGCAAGTCGCGGTCTTGCGTCGATTGTTTGCCGGCATCCTTGATCAGCGGCATTTGTGTCGACAGCCGCGGCAGCAAGTGCAATAGCGGGTAGCCCGGCCCGTGCGTGGCCAGGCTTTCGTCTTGAGGGTCGGGCGATTGCCGGGCCAGCACTTGCTCGGCCCCTTTGGAGCCGGCCAGGTCGTCAGGGGTCATCTTGCTGTTGACCACGTTGGCCATCAGGAACACCAGCATCGACGCGCCCAAAAACGTCATACCGCCCACCGACAAGTTGGGCTCCAATAGCGGCCGGCGGACCATCATCGGGTCGAGCAACAGCCGGATCATGAACAGGCCGTTGGTCACGAACAGCCAGATATAGCCGACCTGTGAAACGGCCGGGTCGTCCTGGGCCGCTCCATACTCGACCACTAGCAGGCCGGGCGCCAGCAGGATCAAACCGATAAGGTCCAGATTTCGGACGCTCAACACGCGGCTAAACTTGAAGAACAGTCCGATCGTCAGCAACGACGAGATATAAGCCCACGTCGTGGGATGGACCTTCTGGTAATCGAACAGGAATTCGCTCATGCGTCTGGTACAGGCGATCGTAGCGGCGCAGTGCAGGGAGGGATAAGTACCGCGGTCGCCTGGCCTTGACCCTTTCGGCCCTCGCTCGGGGGCAGGCGCCGCGAAATGCCCATTCGCGGCGCAACTTGAAGGATAAGTGATCCACCCACATTTGCAAGCCGCCGCCCGGCCGCAGACAGGGGGCACGAACGGCAACAAGCCAACGATAAAACGCAGGATTTTCCGAAAAAACCTGCGGCCCAGCGGCCAATGCCAGTGCCCAGCCGAGCAACGTCGCGACGCGAAGTCCGCGCGACGTCCGCTACTGCTCAAGCCGCTCGCGGGCTTCGTCGGCCCAGGGGCTGCCGGGGGCCAGCTCGACAAACGACCGCCAGTGCGCCGCCGCTTCGCTGGCGCGGCCCAGGTCATCGAGCACCCGGGCCAGGTGGTAATGCACGTCGGGATAAGCGTCGTGAAACTCGAGTGCCCCCTCGAACGCGCTGACGGCCAGCTCCTTCTCGCCCAAATCGACCAGCACGCAGCCCAGGTTGGCCCGCGCTTCGACGTAATCTTCGTCGAGCTCGATCGCCATGTAGTAGCGTTCGCGGGCCGCCGGCAGTTCGTGCAATTGATAGAGCAGCTCGGCCAGGAGAAAGCACGTTTCGGCGCTGGGGCCGCCGGCGGCCAACGCCGCGCGGTACAGGTCGGCGGCGCCGCGCAGGTCGCCCTGGTCTTCCAGTTCACCGGCCAGCCGCAACATGGCGGCCGGAGTCAGCGGCGCCTCGGCCGCGTGGCCTGCGAAGGCCAGTACTTCGGACGTGAACAACACGCTTCGCTCGGCCGACACGACGTCTTCGCGCTGCGCGCCGAAGTCGAATCGCAGCTGGCCACCCGGTTCAACCAGCCCGTCTCCCTGCCGCACAAGCAAGTCGCGGCCTTCCACGATGATCGACAATTGGGCCAGCGGCCGCTTGATGCCGGGCAGGTAACGCGCCAGCGCGGCCAATTGCTTTTCGATGGCCCCTGGAGACATGCCGGCGGCCAACAACTCGGTCAGCCGCCGCGCCGTGGCGACCTCTTGAAAATCGAAATAGGCCAGCCGCCGCACCTCGCGGGCCGGCACGATCCAACCGCGCCGCTGCCAGCGGCGAATCGTCGACACCGACACGCCCAGCAACCGGGCCAGCATGGCTGGCGTATACAGGCTGTGAATGTGCTGCTCGCGATCGACCAGCCCCAGCCGCTGCCAAAGCTGCGTCTCGCCAATGATCTCGAGCGTGCCCCGTTCGACCGCCGCCCGCACGTCGTCGGCAAAGGCCGCCTCGGGCGCATCGCCCAGCGGCAGCTCTTTTTCGCCCACGACAATCAGCGTGGCCGTGGCGTCGGGCTTGTCGATGACCGTCGCTCCCTGGCGGCGGACCAGTTGCTGGGTCTCGCGTTTCGACATGCCGGCGAGCTTGCCGACCAGGGCCACGCGTTGGCCTTGGAGCAAGGCGTCTGTCGCAGGATCATCGGCCGTCGAGGTCATTGCAGATTACCGGCTCCCAGCCGGGTGAACGAGTAATGGATCGCGCCGCAACCGGGGCCCGACGAGTGGCACAGCCATTGAGTTGCCCCTGCGGCGCGCGTCCGCCAGTCTGGCAAACGCCATTAGGAGTGTCAAACCGACGCTCATAGCCGGTTTGCTCGGCACAGGTTCAACGGTCCAGAGGCCGCCAAATCGAATTTGGCATGCCATTCGCTAGCCATGCGCTCATTGTGGCTGGCTTCAGCGCTGCGGCTCGTTATTTTACCACCACGATCGGATGGTGCCGGAGTTGGCCGACGGCGAACTGTCCAATCTTCGTTGGGAACCGGCACGGCTGTTAACTGCCAGGAACGCTCGACCATGAGACATGACGAAAAAACCACGACAGCGAAACCCGCGACAGCGGCCCGCGAGAAACCGGCCAAGATCGTGGCCGGAACGACGGCACGCGCCGCCGCCAACAATCGGAGCGTGTCCCCGGAAATCGAGGCCGCCTGGGCCGATTGGTCGAGGCGCAACCCCCAACGCGACGAACCGGGCACCTCGCGACTGCGAGCGGCATTTGAAGCGGGCTGGGAGGCCGCCGAACGGAGGCCCCGGTAGGATGGCGTGCGCGGCCCCTGGCCAGTTGGCTGTCGCTGCTGAACTCAACCTGGGCCACGAGCGACCAACGCAAACGGCCCCGGCAAGCTGTTTCGCTCGCCGGGGCCGTTGTTGAACGACGGGAGAGAACTCGGACTAAGTCGCGTTCTCCTTCAGGGCTTCAAGGTCCTTATCGACTTCCTTGTCGGTGGCCGGTTCGTCATCGACCGGACCACGACGGTCGTCGGGATTCAGGCTCGGCTTTTCGTCGGCCTCCGAACCGCGCAGCTGGTGGTCAGCCGGATTCGGATCGGCCGCCGGCGTGGGCGATTGCTTGGGGCGATAGGTGCCATTGGGCACCGCGGGAGCTGCCGGAGCCGGAACCGCCGGCGCTGCGGCCGGGACGGCCACTTCGCTGCCACAGCAGCTCGTCGGCGGGCACGGATCGACCGGCACCCGCATCACCACGACCCGCGGCACTTGCTGGGTGTAGACGACCGGCACGCGTTTTTCGACCACGCGCGGAATCCGCACGGTTTGCTCGTAAGCCACCATCCTTTGGACTTGGACCGGAATCTGTTCGACCCGTTCCTCGGTGACCATCCGGCAGGTCGTCACCGGCACGCGGCGGACGACTTCTTCCTCGACCATTTTGCACACTTGCACGGGCGTTTGCTGCGGCACGCGTTCGACCACCTGGCGATACGTCGTCACCGGCACCCGGCGAACTTGTTCTTCCTGCACCATGCGCTGCACCTGCACGGGCACCTTGCGTACGACTTGCTCGTCGACAAAGCGAGCCACCTGCACCGGCACCTTGCGGGTAACGACGCGCTGCACATAGGCCGTTTGCGGCACCTGCACCGGCACCACATTGGGAGCCCACACGCGAGCCACGGTGACCGTGGCGGGGGCCTGCTCGGGCACCCAGGCCAGACCGGCCCGTTGCCAGGCCGACACGCCGGTGGCCGGATCGACGGCGCAGCCGCCCGGCAGCCAGCGCAGCTTATTGCGGACCGCGCCGGGGGTGACGGTTTGCTGATCTACGAACGTGCCTTGATCGACATAGTTGGTCGTGTAGGTCGTCACGGGCTCGACGACCGTCGAGGCTTCGTCGCGCTCGGCCGTCTCGATCACCTGACGGCGGACCACAAAACGCTCTTCGCGCTCCTGGGTCTCGATTACCGGGCGGGCGACCATGTAACGTTCTTCGCGTTCGCTGGTTTCGGCCACACTGCGCACGACGTCATAGCTCGTGTCGCGCATCTGCGTTTCCCACACGGGGCGGGCCACACGGTAGCGCTCTTCGCGCTCGCTGGTTTCGGTGACGGGGCGGGCCACGGTGTAGCGGCGCTCGCGCATCTCCGTTTCCCACACCGGGCGATACACGGTTTGTTTCTGCTCGTCGTAGACGGTTTCGTTCTCGACGCGGTAGGCGGTGACCTGCTGCTGGTCATATACCGTCTGATAAACGAGGCGATACGTCTGGCAGAACTCTTGTCCCCAGGCAGCAGATGCCAACGTCAACGTAACCAGACCAGCCAACGTCCTGACCATACGGCGTACCCCGCTCTTCTTCGAGCTGTTGGATTCCTGAATTTCCGGGAGAAAAACTCTCAAGTTCAACCGCGCGCAACGCTGCAAACGTCGAGCGCTCGCGCTGATTAGAGCATGGCGGACGAATGGCGATTCCGCAAATTTCCTGCGTGCAAGCAGAATGCCTCGTCCGCAAAAAGTATTGCTCGCGGAATGACTTGCGACCGAAAAAATTTTTTGAAGTTGGCCGCCGATTTTCGCCGACCGCCGCTCGCCGTCAAAGTCCGCAACCCATTACCGCAAATGCACTTACAACACGACAATTGCCTAACCGTCAAGGTCTATCAGGCGGGCGCAGCAAGCGTGAGCTACACTGCGTTTTTTGATGCGCCAGAACCGCGCGGCGCACTGACCGAACCGAACAATCGCGCGGCGCGCGGCCCTTTGGCAGATGCGCTTAAGCGGCCGGCTGGTGAACCCGGCTGTCGAGCGCTTTGAGCGTGCTGGTGGCCTCGATGCGAATGCTGCCGGGCAACTCTCCTTCGAGCAGTTTTTCGACCAAAGGCTTCAGGCTACCCAGGTCGGCGTCGCTGTTCTTTTCGGCCAGTTGATGAGTGGCTCGCAGCGCATTGACGTTGATCACGTCGCGCTTGTATTTGCGCAGCGTGGGGTCTTTTTCCGAATTGACTCCGGCGGTCTCGGTCTGGTCGAGCATTTCGGCCAGCACCCTGATTGAGGCCGCGTCGCCCAGGGCCGCCAGCCGCGTGGCGGCGTTGTAGCGCACGTTGGCGTCCAGATCGTCAAGCATGTGCTGAAGCTTTTCGACGTTCGCCGAGCCGCCGATCACCCCCATGGCCACGGCGCCCAGGCCGCGCAGCCCCGGATCGCCCGCATCGGCCGCGGCGAGCAGCACGTTTCGCAGCTGTGCGTTATCGTTAAAGGCAGTCTTGTCGCTGACGTTCGAAGCCAGCACGGCAATGCCCTCGAGCGCCGCGCGGCGCACGTCTTCTTCTTTCGGATCGCGCACCGTGCTGGCGGCCTTGATGAGCGCCGGCAGACCGTCGGCCACGCGGAATTCGCCCAGCGCGCGGCACAAATAAACCCGCAGCGAAAGCGAGTTGTCGTCCAACTTCCCCGCTTCGATTTCGCGCTGCAGGATGTCGGCCAGCTGGGCCGCCAGCTTGTCGTCGGTGGCCAGCGTGGGCTGCGACGATTTGCGCTCGGCCCGCAACGCGTTGGCCAGGTTGAAGGCCGCCTGCCAGCGTGCCTCGTTGTTGCGTCCCAAGTCGCGCACGAACGCGTCGCGATCGTTGCCCTTTTGCGCCAGCCAGTTGAACATCACCCAAACCAGCACGACGACGACCACGATGACGCCGGGCACGATGAACAATTGCAGAATAAAGCCCGCATTCGGCGGCTGCACCGGCGGCAAGGCGTCGTCGGGCGAGAGGCCTCGCGACGGAGGCGAGTTGGAAGACATGGCTGGAACTCGGAGGGAAGATCGATAATAAAGTTAGTTTAGGCAACCCCGTCTGGGCGTCAAGGACGCATTCCCTCCCCGCGCGCCGCGCGCTGGCCACTACGCCGAGTTTTCATGCTGCTGGTCGATCTTTCGCTGCCCACTGCCGCAGAAAACCTGGCGCTGGACGAGGCCTTGCTCGACGAGGCCGAAGCATCCGGCCGGCCTTGCGAGCTGTTGCGCTTGTGGGAAGCGCCTGGCCCGATGGTGGTCGTCGGCCGCAGCTCGCAAGTGGCGCTCGAAGTGAACGTCGAAGCGTGTCGTCGCCGCGGCATACCCGTCTTGCGGCGCTCCAGTGGCGGCGCTGCGATTGTCGCCGGCCCCGGCTCGCTGATGTACGCGCTGGTGCTCAGCTACGAGCTGCGCCCCGCGCTGCACTCGCTGGACGAAGCGCATCGCCAGGTGCTGGAAACGAACCTGGCCGCGCTGCGGCCGCTAGCGCCCAGCGCCGTCCGCCGCGGGACCAGCGACCTGGCGCTCGACCAACTGAAGTTCTCGGGCAACAGCGTCCGCTGCAAGCGCAAGCACTTGCTCTATCACGGCACACTGCTTTACGACTTCGACTTGCCGCTGGTCAGTCAACTGCTGACGATGCCGCCGCGCCAGCCCGATTATCGCCAGCAGCGGCCGCACGCGGCGTTCATTGCCAATTTGCCGCTCGGCGCCGCGCAGTTGCGCGCCGCGTTGCAGGATGCCTGGCAAGCCGCGCCGGCCCACGACTACCAGTGGCCACGCGAGCGTGTGCAAGAGCTGGTGGCCACGCGCTACGGGCTCGACGCCTGGAACCTGCAGCGCTAAGGGGAGCGCAACGCTCGCCTGCTGCTAACCAGCCAGGCGATGTGCGGTTAGACCAGTCCCCACCGCTTGCGCAGATACCATTCGACGCTGATGACGCTGACGAACAGCAGAAAGAACGGCCAGGTATCCCACGGCGTGTGCTTCACCTGGGCCTCGACCTCCATCTCGGGCGGCTGCTCGGCCATGCGTTTGAGCAAATCGGGCAATTCCTCGGGAGCTAGCGATTGCCCGCCCGCGTCCTTGGTCATGGCCGACAAGCTGGCCAGCAGCGTGGGATCGGCCGCGGCGTTGTCGAGCTCGACATCCTGTTCATAGACCAGGAAGCGAGCCTTGGCGCTGCCCAGCGTGGTGGCGTCTTGCGCCGCGGTGACCTGAATCGCGTAGTCGCCCGTGGCGGTCGTGGCTTCGAAGTCGCCGCTGGCCTGCTCGCCTTGCTGCACGAGATTGATCTTCTGCTTCGAGCCGTCGGGCAGCAGCACTTCGGCGGTGAAGCGGGCACCGCGCACGGGCTCGCCTTGCGGCGAGCGGGCACCCACGCTGAACTCGACGCGTTGCCGCGGGCTGTAGCGCCGCTGGGCCAGTTTGATCCACACGTTGCCGTCGCTGGTTTCGTCCTTGCGCGCCAACCACAAAATGACCTGTCGCCAGAATCGTTTGTGCGCTGTTTCGAAGCCTTCCATCCACCAATGCCAGGTGGTGTCGCCGGCAAACGCCATCACGCGACCACCGGCTTCGTGAACGACCAAGAGCGGCTTGCCGTCGCTGGTCTCGCCCAGCACCTGCGCGGCGGGCTTGGGCGCGCCCAGCTTGTTGGCTCCTTCCAAGGCGGGCAACTTCTCCCACAACTGCTGCGCGCCGGTTCCTTCACCCAAGGTCATCAAGTAGTGCCGCGTGCCTTGCGGCGTGGTGGGCCGCATGTGCACCGGGCCGGGCAACTGCACGTCGGCGCGAATCGGATCGCCGAGCCGCTGCCGCTCGCGGGCATCGAGCGTCACGGGCAGCAGGTCGGCCAGCGGCGTTTCGGCGTAGCCGCCGGGACCGAACGTGTGAAAGCCGCCCAGCATCACCAGACCGGCGCCTTGCTTGACCACGTTGGCCAGCGCCGCCATTTCGTCTTTGGTGAAGAACGACGAGTCGACGTCGCCGATCATGTACACGTCGTATTTGCCGCGTTTGAAACGATCGGCCAGGTCGATCGGACGCTGATTGGGATCGCGACGGTCCAGCCGCACGTAGTCGACCTGGATGTCGGGCGAGGCATCGAGCGATTGCAACAGGTACTTGGAGTCGACGCGCAGCGAGCCTTCGAGGTAGAGCACGCTGATGCCCCCTTTGAGCACGGTGACGAACGTGCTCATGTCGTTGTTCGAAGTGACCAGCTCGCCCGGCTGCGGCGCCGCGCGCAAGGTCACCTTGTACTCGCCAGGCGTTTGCGGCACCGTGCTCAGGTTGACCTCGACCGCTTCGCCGCCTGGCGGGGCCTTCAGTTCCACGCCGGCGACGGGCTCCATCTTGCCCGCGGCATTCTCCATTAGCAGTTCGACGGGTATGTCGCGCCCGCCAAATCCTTCGGCCCGCACGCTGCCGTGCACCTGGAGGTCGTTTTTCACGAACACCGTCTCGTTGACCGACAAATCTCGCACGGCGACGTCGCGGGCCTGGCCCAGCCCCCGCGCCTGGCCAAAGCGAAACGTATAGAGCGGGTAGCCCAGGTCGGCCAGGCGGCGGGCCGGAAGCTGCGGCGCCACGTCGCGCGGGGCGAAAGCGCGCTGCGCGCCGTCGCTGAGCAGGATCACGCCGGCCAGCCGTTTGCCCGACTCGCGCCGCAGCACGTCCTCCAGGGCCGCGCCAATGGCGGTTTCCTTGCCGTCGGCCGCGGCTCCCAGGTTCACCTGGCCATCGCTGAAGTCGAGCGGATGGATTTCGCCGTCGAAGGTGTAGAGCTTCAGTTCCAGCTCTTCGGCCAACGAGCGGAGCGCCGGCAACGAATCGTCGAGCGTCATTTCCAGCACGTCCCAGCGCGACCTGCCCCCCAGCGCGTCGGTAACGCTCATGCTGCGCGAACGATCTGCCAAGACCACCAGCGTGGCTGACTGGCGTTTGGTGGTCGTTTGCACGAGCGCCGGCCGCAGCATGGCGAACATCGCCAGGGCGATCACCACCAGCCGCAAGCAAACCAGCACGGACCGCCGCTGCCGGGTGAGCTTGTGCCGGGGCAGCCCCAACAGCGTCAGCAGCAACAACAGCGCAAAGACCAGCGCACTGGTGAGCTGGTAGCCGCCTACCGGATTGAAGTACCACTCGGTCATGACTGGCCCGCCGATACTTCCTCACGCTTGGTGGCTGGTTCGGCCGATTTACTGACCAGGCGTTCGGCCAGCTGCGCGGCGCGCGAGCGCTGCTTGGTGGTGTCGTAGTCCTGGTAGAAGCGGTTGGCCAAAACCTGCTCGCAGCCGAGCACGATGACCACCAGCACGATCAAGTAGGGAAAGAGTTCCTGGCCCACGCGGCCGGCGCTGACGCTGCGGTCGATCTCATCGCGGTTGGCGGCCAGGCGAAAAGGCATGTCGCCGAACACGGCTTGCAGATCCTCGCGCGTGGCCCGTTCGAGTTGGCTGACGCTGGCCGGCAAATTGACGCTAAAGCCCCAGTCGGCCTGCTCGGCGCCGCCGCCGGCGCGCAGACGGTAGTTGCCGGGCGACTCGGTCGAAGTGACGACCAGCGCGTGCTGCTTCTCGTCCACAGGGGTGCGAATCTGGTCGCCGCGCGGCGTATCGAGCAGATAAATCGGATATTCGTCGGCCGGTCCCAGGTGCACCACCGCGGTATCGAGCGTCGTGTAGTTGAGCCGCTGCTGATCGCTGCCCACCAGGTAGTGCAGTGTGCCCTGCAACAGCTTGGGAAACGGCCAGGCGCCTTCGCCCGTGGGCAGCTGATTCCAAGCGTCAGGACGATTGGGGTCCGAGACGGGCGTGGTGAACGTAATCACCCGGCCGCGTCCCACGGGCCGTTCGAGCACGGCCGGCTGGTTGTTCGACAGCGCGGCGACAATTGCCGTGCCGTCGGCCAGCGGAGTGATCTGCCAGTGGCGGAACACCGGCATCACGTCCCAGGGAATCGCGTCAGCGGCGCTGCGAAAGTAAGCCAGCAGCGGATGCTGATAGTTCTCGGGCGCAATGAACACACCGTCGGGCGCATTCCACTGGCGGGCCAGCCGTCCGGGCAGCAGCTGTTGAGGCAGCGGTTCGTTGAAGGCCTCGATCGGCGCCGCGTTGCGGCCCAGAAAAATGCCCAAGCCGCCCCCCGAAGCCACATAGCCGTGCAGCTTTTGCCACACGGCCGGCTCCAGCGGGCGTGGGTCGACCAGGCAGACGGCCGCGAATCGGTCGAGCGGTTGGTCGGCCAGCGTCGCCAGGTCGACCACTTCGCAATCGAAGGCCGCTTCGCCTTTGACGCGCATGGCGTGGGGCGCAAGGGCCTCGGAAAGAAACAGCGCGTAGTCGGCCGGCTTGCGCGAGGCGTCGCGCGGGGCCGCGATCAGCACTTTCCAGGGGGGCCTCACTTCGAAGGTGAACCAGCGAACGTCATCGCAAGCGAGCGCGTCCTGCCCCACGATCTTCAGGTAACCCTGGTGCACCCCGGCATCGAGCCCGCGCAGTGCGAATTCGACGTGCTGCGATGAGCCTGGCGCCAGCATGTACGACTGGCGGCCGCGGATCGTCGGCTCTTTGCCCGCGCGGTCGAGCAGATACACTTCCACGTCGCGTTGGCCGGCGTCGCCCACGTGCACCAGGTCGGCCCCCAGCCGCACCACGCTGGTTTGCGAAACCACGTCACCCGAAAGCCGCAGCTGGTCGATGCCGTAGTTTTGCGGGTCCTTTACGCCCACGTCGATGACGTACACACCAACGTCCCGCACGTTGGCCAAGAGCTGCGTCAGCGCCCGGGTCGACTCGGGCGACCAAGCGGCGCGGGTCAGATCGGTAAACACGTAGACTTCCTTGCGCAGCTTGTCGCTCTCGCGCACGAGGTTTAGCGCCGCTTCGATCGACGCCGCCAGCGGCTGCGACATCGTGGCCGCGTCGAGCCGCTCGATCCGCTGCCGCGCGGCCCCCAGGTCGACCGAAAACACGGCCGAGGCGGTGCGCGAGTCGACCACCGCCACGTCACTGTTGGCCGGCAATTGCGGCAACAGCCAGGCGGCCGTTTCCTGGGCCACTTCCAATCGCGACTGGTTCTGCTGCCGGTATTGCATTCGCGGGTTAGTGTCGAACACCAGCGCCGCGGCGACGGGCGCTTCCTGGTCGCCCAGCATGCCCGAACCCACGATGCTGGGCCGGGCCAGCGCCAGCGCCAACAGCATCAGCACTGCGCAGCGCAGGGCCAGCAGCAGCCAGTGTCGAAACCGCATTTGCCGGCGATTGGCCGTCTGCCGGAACTTGATGAACCGCAGCGCCGGAAACTCCAGGTGCCGCGGCTGCTGCCGCATGATGAGGTGCAACACGATCGGCACGGCGACCGTCAGCGCGCCACCCAGCAGTGCCACGTGCAAAAAGGTCATTAGTACCTCGCCCTGCGGCTGGCCAGGTAACCGGTCAGCGCGCGATCGAACTGCATGCTGGTGTCGACTTGCACGTAGTCGACCCCCAGCTGAAAGCACTCGCGCCGGTACGCCTCGCAGAATGAGCCGATCTCGCACAGGTAGTCCGCGCGAAAGCTGGCCGCGTCGATTTGGATCTTCTCGTGCGTTTCGGGCTCTTCGAACTCGATCATGCCGTCGAACGGAAAGCCGACTTCAGCCTCGTCGAGCACGTGAAACAAGATCACGTCGTGGCCCCCGTGGCGCAACCGCCGCAAGGCCTGCATGACCGGCTGGGGGTCGGCAAACAAATCGCTGAACAGCATGACCAGGCTGCGGTGCCGCAGCATCGCGGCGATCTGCGTCAGGCTCTTAGCGATGTCGGTCTCGCCCCCGGGGCGCAAATTGGCCAGCAGCGAGAGCACGTTGCCCAGTTGCGTTCGCTTGGAACGGGGCGGCAAGCTTTGCCGAATCTTCTGGTCGAAGGTGATCAGCCCCACCGGATCCTGCTGCTGGATCATCAGGTAGCAGAGGGCCGCCGCCAGGCAGATCGAATAGTCGAACTTGGTCAGCTCCTGGCGATACGTGTAGCCCATCGAGCGGCTCAGGTCCATCACCAGGTAGCCGGTGATATTCGTTTCGGCCTCGAACTTCTTGATGTAGTACTTGTCGGTCTTGGCATAGACCAGCCAGTCGATGTCTTGCGGATCGTCGCCGTGCGTGTACTTGCGGTGCTCGCTGAACTCGACCGAAAAGCCGTGGAATGGGCTGGCGTGCAGTCCTTGCAGAAAGCCCTTGACGATGAACTGCGCGCGCAGATCGAGCCGCGAGATCTGGCGAATCACCTCGGGCTTCAGATACTGTTCAACGGCGGGCATGCTGGGTTAACCCGGCCTGGCTAGCGCCGTCGACAACGAGCGCACCAGCGCACTTCAGAGCGTGCCAGGGGCAGGTGCTCGAACGGCGGCCAGATCCATCGCGAGTGAGGTGGACGTCCTGCCCTTCATTTTAAGGTCAGCCCGAGAATTTAGGGATGTCGGGCGTGGGAATTTCTCGCAGCAGCCGCAAGATCACGTCCTCGGTGGTCATGCCTTCGGCCTGGGCCTGAAAGTTCGTGCTCACCCGGTGCCGCAGCACCGGCACGGCAATCTTCTTGATATCGTCGATGGCCACCGAAAAGCGCCCATCCATGGCCGCTAGCGCCTTGCCGCCTTGAATCAGGAACTGCCCAGCGCGGGGACCTGCCCCCCAGTCGACGAGTTCGCGAACGAAGTCGGGTGCCTGATCGCTCTTGGGCCTGGTGGCTCGCACCAGTCGCGAAACGTACTTGATGATGTACTCGCTCACGGCTACCGAACCGACCAGCTTTTGCAGGTTCAAGATGGCGCGGCCGGAAAGCACTTTGCGGATTTCGGGTTTTTCGTTGCGCGTGGTGGCCGAGAGAATCTGCTCTTCCTCGGCGGCGGTCGGGTAATCGACCTTGATGTTGAACATGAACCGGTCGAGCTGGGCTTCGGGCAGCGGGTAGGTGCCTTCCTGCTCGATGGGGTTCTGCGTGGCAATCGTAAAAAACGGCTCGGGCAAGTTGTAGGTCGTTTGCCCGACGGTCACTTCGCGCTCTTGCATAGCCTGCAACAGCGCGGCCTGCGTCTTCGGCGGCGTGCGGTTGATTTCGTCGGCCAGCAGAATGTTCGTGAAGATCGGCCCCTCGACAAAACGGAACTGCCGCTTGCCGTGCTCGTCCTCGTCCAGCACGTTGGTGCCGGTAATGTCCGAGGGCATCAGGTCGGGCGTGAACTGAATGCGTTTGAAGCCGATGTCGAGAATTCGGGCCAGCGTGCTGACGGTCAGCGTTTTGGCCAGGCCGGGCACGCCCACCAGCAGGCAGTGGCCGCGGGTAAAGATCGCCGCGAAGATCTGTTCGATGACGTCGCTCTGGCCGATGATGACCTTCTGCAATTCTTCCTGCATGAGCCGCCGATGCTGGCTGAACTCTTGCAGAACGTCGCCGAGACTGCGGGGTTTCGTGGCCAAACGCGAAATCCTTCCAAGCGTCGACTCGCAGCAGGAGCCATGTGCAAGCCGCCCGGGGCGAGCATGCGCGGGTGCTGCCGTGCCTGCGGGGGTCACGCGACCCTCGCTCCCTGTCGCACGGACCATGACCATCTCCCGGTTGCCGAGAAAGGCCGCGCGACGATTATTTCATTCTAAGGGGAACCCGGCGGCGAGCAACGGCAGTGTCCCTCCGTTGCCGATATAAACTCAGCCGCCTAAGATGGTTGTGTCGACAGAACCGAACCTCTCTACGCAATCGAGCTGGAATGAAGGCCAACAGGCTGGGGCTGGCGGTCCTCTTGGCCGGTGCGGTCCTCTTGCGGCCCGCGCACGCCGACATCGACCCGGAACAGGTGCGCACGTCCATCGACCGGGCCGTGGCCTACTTGCAGCGGTCGCAAAATCCCGGGGGCACCTGGTCCGACCATCCTGCCTATAGCGGCGGCATCACGGCCCTGTGCACCCTGGCACTGCTGAACGCGGGGGTGCCGGTCGACGACGACCGGATTCAGGCCGCGCTCAAATTCCTGCGCAACCAGCCCCCCAGCCAAACCTACGTGGCTTCGCTGCAAGTGATGGTTTTTTGCGCGGCCGAACCCAAAAAGGACCTGCTGCACATTCGCCGCTGCGCCAAGTGGCTCGAGGATACCCAGATCTCGACCGGGGACCGCAAAGGAGCCTGGAGCTATCCGGGCGTTGGCAGCGGCGATCCCTCGAACAGCCAGTTTGCCCTGCTGGCCCTGTACGAGGCGGAGCGGGCGGGCATCAAGGTCAACGACAAGGTCTGGCGGCTGGCCCAGCAATACTGGCAACAGACCCAAAACCCCGACGGCTCGTGGGCCTATCAGCGCAATGGCCCCGGCACGGGCAGCATGACCTGCGCCGGCGTGACCTCGCTGGTGATCGCTAGCGGACAACTCAACCGGGGCGATGCCGACGTGGTTGACGGCGTGGTGCAATGCTGCGGCGAGCAAAAGTCGAACGACGCGATCGAAAACGGCCTGCGCTGGCTGGAGCGCAACTTCTCGGTGCACACGAATCCCAGCCAGGGCATGGCTGGCGTCGGCAACCTGCTGTACTACCTGTACGGCCTGGAACGTACCGGCCGCATGACGGCCCGGCGGTTCCTGGGCGACCACGACTGGTACCGCGAGGGATCCGACATGCTGGTGCGCAACCAGGACCCGCTCTCGGGGTTCTGGAAAGGCACGGGCAATGCCGAGAACAACCCGCTGATCGGCACCAGCTTCGCACTTTTGTTTCTCTCCAAGGGTCGCCGGCCGGTGCTGATCGCCAAGGTCAAGCATGGCCCGGGTGACGATTGGAACCACCATCGCAGCGACCTGGCGCATTTAACCAGCGACATCGAGCAGCGCTGGAAGCGGGACCTGACGTGGCAAGTGATCGATCCCGCGGCGGCCACGGTAGAAGATTTGCTGCAATCGCCAGTGCTGTACATCAACGGCCGCGAGTCGCCGCAGTTCACCGCCGAGCAAAAGGCACGGCTGCGCGACTACGTGGACCGCGGCGGGTTCCTGTTTGCCGATGCTTCGTGCGGTGGCGAGGGCTTCGACACCGGCTTTCGCAAGCTGCTCGCCGAGATCTTTCCGGAGCGCGAGTACAAGCTGCGGCTGTTGCCGCCCGAGCATCCGGTGTGGCGGGCCGAGGAGCCGATCGATCCGCAGTTCGCCCGGCCGTTGTGGGGACTCGACGTCGGTTGCCGCACCAGCGTGATTTATTGCCCCGACGACTTGTCGTGCTACTGGGAGTTGAACCGGCCCACGCGCAAGCAGCCGCTGCCCGAGAAGGTCGCCGCCGAAGTGGCGGCCGTCACGGCCATTGGCGCCAACGTGCTGGCCTACGCCACCAACCGCGAGGTGAAGTACAAGTTCGAGTTCTTCACTCGGCCCGACGGCGGCCTGGCCAAGGACAATTTCGAGCGCGGCAAGCTCTACACGGCTCGCTTGCAACATCCCGGCGGCTGCAACGCCGCGCCCGGCGCGCTGCCGAACCTGCTGCGCACCGCCAGCGACAAGCTCAAGCTCCGGGTCGACCCGGAACCGCGCGAGCTGGCCATCGGCGATCCACAGCTTTTTCGCTACCACATGGTGTTCATGCATGGCCGAAATGGCTTTCGGCTGACGCCGCAGGAGCGCAAGCAGCTGCGCACGTACCTGGAGCGCGGGGGCTTGCTGTTTGCCGACGCGATTTGTTCGAGCCGCGAATTCACCGAGTCGTTCAAACGCGAGTTGGCCGCGGTACTGCCCGAACATTCGTTGGCGCGGATCCCCGTCAACGATCGGCTGTTTTCGTCCGAGTTCGGCGGCGACGACTTGTCGCGCGTCGAGCGGCGCGAGCCGCAGCGAGGCGCCGCCGATGGGCCGCTGAAGTCGCAAGTCCGCCAGAGCGAACCGTACTTGGAAGGCGCCAAGATCGACGGCCGCTACGCCGTGATCTTTTCGCCGTACGACATTAGCTGCGCGCTAGAGAATCACGAATCGCTGGAATGTGAAGGCTACACCCGCAAGGACGCCGCTCGGATCAGCTTGAACGTCTTGTTGTATTCGTTCCATCAGTGACGACCGGGCAAGCCACGCATGCCTTTCGATCCGCTGGCACCTGACGACGAAAATGCCACGCCGCCGCGAGCCACTCTCGGCCGGCCACCGCGGTGGGTGCTGCTTCTGCTGCTGGGATTGGCGCTAATGGTCCGCGGCCGAGTGATGCTGTCGGGCGCCGCCAATCTCGAAGCAGATCCCGACAGCTACCGCGAAATGGCCTGGCAAATCTATCGCCACCACACGATCGGACTGTACGTCGGCGAGCACGGCATGGAGCACGTGCCAACGGCCACCCGGCCACCGCTGTATCCCGCCCTGTTGGCGCTGTGCGACCTGGTGAGTGTCAGCATCGAGCCGTACGGTTTCGGCTTCTTGCAGGCCGTGCTGGGCATGGCCACGATCGCGGCGGTCTGGTCGCTCGGACAGCGCATGGGGCTGGCCTGGCAAACCTCGCTGATCGCCGCCGGCCTGCTGACGATCGACCCGCTACTGCTCAATCAATCGACCCGGCTGATGACCGAAACCTTGGCGGCGCTGCTGGCCACGCTCGGCCTGCTGGCGCTCGTGCGCGCGGTCGACGAGCCGCGGCCGCGCTGGGCCTTGGCCGCGGGCGTTGTCTTGGGGCTGGCCGTGCTCTGCCGGCCGACGTTTCTGGCCTTTGCGGTTGCCGTGCTGCCGGTGTTTGCCTGGCAGGCTAGTGGCGCGCGGCGTTGGCAGCGCGCCGCAGTGATGGCCGTCGGGCTTGCCATCACTCTCGCGCCGTGGGGCGCCCGCAACCTGTACTGGTTTGGGCGGCCCGTGGTGACCAGCACGCACGGCGGCGCCACGCTGCTGTTGGCCAACAACCCGTTTTTCTACGAGTACCTGCGGAGCGAACCCTGGGGCAATGTGTGGGATGCCCGCGAGTTCTACGACGACTGGAAGCCACGGCGCGATCAACTGCCACTGCGTCAGGTCGGCGGCCGTGACGTTTTCGACGAAGTGGCGATCGACCGGCTGGCCTACCAGGCGGCCTGGCAAAATATCGCCCAGCAGCCGGGCATGTTCGCTTACGCCTGCCTGGTGCGCGAGGGCCGGTTCTGGAACGTACTGCCGCATCGCACGAGCGACGACGAATCGAGCGCGCGGCGCGGGCAGCGCATCGCGGTGGCCATTTGGTACACGCTGGAGTTCGCGCTGGCGGCGATTGGCGTGTTTCATCTAGGGGGAAAGTTGCTCCGCACGCCCTGGGTTTGGGGCCTGCTACTGGTGCTTTCATTCAGCGCCGCGCACACGTTGTATTGGACCGACATGCGGATGCGCGCACCGCTAGCAGCGGTGATCGTGCTATGCGCCGCCGAGGGGCTCGTCTCGCTAGCAACCGGAAGGCGAGTTGCAAACAACCAAGCCGCAACGACTTAAGCCTCGCCACCAAGTGACGAACCTACCTTGACCTTGCGCGCGGCTCGCTCCTATAATCCGCCCCGCTTAAGTCAGACTTAAGAACTTTCGTCACTTCGTTTTGCGACTGGCCGACGCACCGCTCGTTCTGAGCGCCGCGCGGCACTTGATTCAGGGTTACTCCTCTGCTGAACATCGGTCCGGCCGAATCGTTGCTCGCTCGTACGCGCGCGCCGCGCTTGATGCGCGCCGCGCGATGGCTTGCGCGCGCCGCCGCCGCGATCGTTCTGACCGCGCTCGGGTGCCGCGAGCTCGCCGCGCAGATCGAGCTGCCGCCGGGCAATCTCTCCGATCGCATCGACGTGGCCGCCGACGGCGCCAGCCATTGGACCGAAGGCGCTTACGACGTTTACCTGTTGCAAGGCAACTGTTTGATTCACCAGGGGCTGACCTACGCGCGCAGCCGCGAGGCCGTGCTGTGGATCGAGCGCGGCGGACCCGATGGCGAGCCGCCGCACAAGGTGATCGCCTGGCTTGAAGGCGACGTCGACATCAACTACCAGGCCAGCGCCAGCGGCGGCCAGCAAGCCGGCGCCGCGCGACTGACCGACAAGACCTGGTACGGCCGCTTCTACTCGGGCTTGCCCGTCGACGTGCGCAATACAAACCTGGCGCCGCCGCCGACCGTGAAACCCGCGGTGTACGCCCACGCCGCGGCCGCCTTGGGCACCGCGACGGGCGCCGCGAAGGGCACGGTGAAGAAGACGCAGTTCGCCGAACCGGTGAACACGCCGCCGCCGATCATCGGTCCGCCCCCCGGCATGCTCCGCATTCGCCTGCAAGGCCGCAGCGCCGTGATGCCCGAGGCCGAGTCGATGCCCACGAACCCCGCCACGGGCGAACGGATCGTGGTGGTCAAGTCGGGCGTAAACATCGTCGTCGACGGCCTCGACGACTTCGGCTCGATCGACGTCGACACCGACAACCTGGTCATCTGGACGCAGGGCCCCGTACAGCAAGACTCGCCCACGCAGTCGATGCAGTCGAAAGACCAGCCGCTGGAAATCTACATGGAAGGCAACGTCGTCTTCCGCCAGGGCGACCGCACGATCTACGCCCAGCGGATGTACTACGACGTCCGCCGGCAAACCGGCATCGTGCTGGCGGCCGAAATCCTCACGCCCGTGCCCAAGTACGAAGGCTTGCTCAAGCTGCGGGCCGACGTCGTGCAGCAGCTCGGCCGCGATAGCTTCCTGGCGCAAAACGCCTCGCTCACGTCCAGCCGCTTCGGCATCCCCGGCTACGAACTGCGCTCCAGCCTGATGACCTACCAGGACATCCAGCGGCCGCGGATCAATCCGATCACCGGCGTTCCGGAAACCACGCCCGACGGACCGATCATCGACCACGACAAGCTGGCCACGAGCCGCAATAACGTGCTGTACGTCGAACAGGTGCCGGTTTTCTACTGGCCCTTCATGGCCACGAACCTGGATCAGCCGAACTACTACATCGACGGCGTCCGCGTGCGCTCCGACCGGGTGTTCGGCACCCAGGTGCTGACCGACATTGATGCCTACCAGGTGCTGGGCATCCGCAACCCGCCCCGCGGCACCAAGTGGCAGTTCAGCGCCGACTACTTCAGCAAGCGCGGACCGGGCGGCGGCACCAACTTCAACTACGAGCGGCAGACGCTGTTCGGAGTGCCCGAAAGCACGAGCGGCTTTGTCGACATTTGGGGCATCCAGGACCATGGCACCGACAACCTGGGTTTGCAGCGCCGTTCGATTCCGCCCGAGAAGGACTTCCGCGGCCGCATTCTGGCGCAGCACCGCCAGATGCTGCCCGACAACTTCCAGCTGACCGGCGAAGTGGGTCTGATCTCGGACTTCAACTTCCTGGAACAGTACTTCGAGCGCGAATACGACCAGCTCAAGGATCAGACGACCGACATTGAATTGAAGCAGTACATCGACAACAGCACCTGGAGCGGTTTCGCCTCGGTGCGGCTCAATCCGTTCTTCACCGAAACGGAATGGCTGCCGCGGCTCGATCACTTCTGGCTGGGCGAGCCGCTCTGGAACGACCGGCTCACCTGGTACGAGCACACGAGCCTCGGTTATGCCCGTTTCAAGAGCGCCAACCCGCCGACCGATCCGACGCAGGCCGCGCATACCGGGGCGCTGCCGTGGGAAGCGCCCGACCCGAGCACGCGCATTGGCGAACGGCTGGCCACGCGACAGGAAATCGACGCGCCGTTCGCCCTGGGCGTGGTGAAGTTCGATCCCTACGCGATCGGCGAACTGGCTCGCTGGGGCGAAGCGCTCGACTTCAACGATGAGAACCGGGCCTACGGCGCGCTGGGCTTGCGGGCCAGCATGCCCATGTGGAGCGTCAATCCCGGCGTGGAGAGCCAGTTGTTAAACGTACACGGCATCGCGCACAAGATGGTCTTCGAGACCGACATCACCTATGCCCAGTCGACGCAGTCGCTGTCCGACTTCCCGCTCTACGACCAGATCGACGACAACGACATTGAAGCTTATCGACGCTGGTTCCCGCTGAACGACTTTGGCTCGCTGCCCCCCGTGCCGCCGCAGTTCGACGAACGCTATTACGCCCTGCGGCGCGGTCTGGGCAACTTCGTGGCGTCGCCTTCGACCGAAATTGCCGACGACCTGTTCACGGCCCGCCTGGGCCTGCGCCAGCGCTGGCAGACCAAGCGTGGGCCGGCGGCCAATCGCCGCATCGTCGACTGGATCGTGCTGAATACCGACTGCACGCTGTTCCCCAATCCGAACCGCGACAACTTTGGCCAGGTGCTGGGCCTGGTCGACTACAACTTCCGCTGGCACGTGGGCGACCGCACCACGCTGGTCTCCGACGGTTACTTCGACTTCTTCGACAATGCCCCAAAGTACGTCACCATCGGCGGGTTCCTCAACCGTCCGCCGCGCGGCTCGCTGTACCTGGGCGTACACTCGCTGCAAGGCCCGATCACCAGCAACGTGCTGGCCACGAGCTACAGCTACCGGATGAGCCCCAAGTGGGTCTCGACGTTCGGCACGACGTTCGACTTCCACAATAGCCGCAACATCGGCCAGAACCTGACGGTCACCCGCATTGGCGAGTCGTTCCTGTTCATCGTCAACGTCAACGTCGACACGAGCAAAGGCAACGTGGGCGCCAACTTCGCCATCATCCCGCGGTTCCTGCAAGGCCGCGTGGGCGGTCAGAACCCCGGCATGGCCGTGCCCGTGGCCGGCGTGTATGGGCTCGAATAGTTCGCGGCCGGCGCGCAGCTGGAGAAAGTCTGCCCGGCGTGATTACCACGGGGAGACGAATGCCGCGCGCAGCACGAGCGCCGTCAGCTAGTCAGGATGGATCCGTCGCGCTACCGCGACTAAATCACTTCGGGCATCGGCTGATAGCCGCGATCGACCAGGAACTGCGGCCGGCCGCTCAGGTCGCGAAGCGTGACCTGGTTGACGTCCAGACCCAGGCAGTGGTAGAGCGTGGCGAACACTTCCTGGAAATGAACCGGGCGGTCTTTGGCCTCGGCACCCAGGCGATCGGTCGAGCCGATGACCTGGCCGGTCCGCATGCCGCCGCCGGCCAGCAAGGCGCAGGAGACGTTCGGCCAGTGGTCGCGGCCGGCGTCTTTGTTGATCTTGGGCG
This sequence comes from uncultured Planctomycetaceae bacterium, assembly GCA_964585335.1. Lineage (GTDB taxonomy): Bacteria > Planctomycetota > Planctomycetia > Pirellulales > PALSA-1355 > CAZPED01. The sequence continues at coordinate 21,150 of CAZPED010000003.1, forward strand.
TGCGGCCGAATTCGCCCCAAACCACCACCGACACGTCCTTTTCCAGGCCGCGCGCGTGGAGGTCTTCGAGCAAGGCCGAGAGGCCCTGGTCGAGCATCGGCATGTCTTGCTTGCAGGCCGTGAAGTTGCCGCCGTGGTGATCCCAGCGGCTGAAACCCAAGGTCACGCAGCGCGTGCCGGCTTCGATCAGCCGTCGCGCCATCAGGAAGTGCTCCATCAGCTTGGGGCCGCCATCGTCGCGATTGCGCGGGTCGCCCTTGCCGTAACGCTCGCGAATGCGGGGGTCTTCCTTACTGATATCCAGGGCGTCCATCAGCCGGCTGGAAGTGAGCACGCCGAAAGCTTGTTCGTTGAAATTGTCCAAACCGCCCATCATGCCGCTCGAATCGGTATCGCGGCGGAAGCGGTCGAAGCTCGACAGCAACGTTTTGCGGTCGCCCAGACGGTCGAGCGTAATGCCGTTCAGGACCATGTCGGCCTTGCCCTCGCCATCGGGCTTGAACGGCGCGTGGGCCACGCCCAAAAAGCCGGGTTGGCCATTGTCGGCCCATTCCATGTGCCCCATCTTGGGCGACAGGCCGACGAAGGCCGGCATCGAACGGTGGGCCGGGCCGTGCAGCTTCGACAGCACGGCGCCCAGCGCCGGCCAGCCCCCGGGGGGCTGCTGACCGCCACGGCGGCGACCGGTAACACACTCAAAAGCATCGTGTGCGCCGCTGGCGCCGACGATCGAGCGGATCGGAATCAACCGGTCCATCTGCTGGGCAATCAGCGGGAAATGCTCGCAGATTTCGATGCCCGAGACGTTCGTTTTGATCGGTTTGAACTCGCCGCGAATTTCGGCCGGCGCGTCCATCTTCAGGTCGAAAAAGTCCTGGTGCGGCGGGCCGCCCGGCAAGAAGATCATGATGATCCCCTTGTGCTGGCGCCGGCCATTGCCGCTGAGCGACTCGGCCTGAAGCACTTGCGGCAGCGAGAGACCGCCGAGGGCGAGCCCGCCAATTTTCAAGAACGAGCGTCGCGAAATGCCATCGCAGAAGCTCCGCTGCGGTTTGCCAAGGATCGTAAGCATGGCTCGTTCTCCTGCCTGCGCAACGACTGTTCCTAAACCTTCCGGGCACGCTCAAGGCGCAGCCGTGATCGTATCAAAAACGTTTGATTCGTTCAAGCACACCGGCGGTCCGTCTGCCCGGCAAATTAGTGTCGGGCGCGCTTCAATAGCTGCAAGCCGCACATATTAACAACTGCCCCCGCAATGAGTTAGGGCACGCCGTTCGGCCGCCGCGATGGTGGGGGCAGCCTCCCCAGTCGACTCGGTCGGCAATTGGGCTCACGCGGGCGGCGAACCTGGCCAATCGGCTGACGCTCAGCATTGGCGCGTGAACTGCGGCGGCAGGTTTTGCGGTTTACAGCGACTAGAGGGCCGACGATGCTAGGTTCACCCCCCAGCTTTTTGGGCCACCGTGCAATTCGACGCCCCCTGCGACAATGAGAGTTAGGGTCCAATAGGCGTTTTTTAGGGCGCGCGGAACGTGCCGCCCGGGCAGTCTTGCGCTTGAAGCTTCCACTTGGCCGCGCCCGCGCGTCGCGGCAGCCCATGTCCACCCCTGGTGCCGCGGATCCATCGCCCGTCTTGCTCCGGCTCGAAGACGTCGGCAAGACGTTTCAAATGGGCGAAGTCCCCGTCGAAGTGCTGCGCCATATCAGCTTCGACGTCTACCGCGGCGAGCTGCTGGTAATGGTCGGCCCCAGCGGCTCGGGCAAGACCACGCTGCTGAACATTATGGGCGGACTCGATTCGCCCACGGTCGGCCGCCTCTGGTACTCTGGCCGCGAGCTGACCCGGGCCACGCCGCGAGAGCTGACCCGCTACCGCCGCAACTCGGTTGGCTTTGTCTTTCAGTTCTACAACCTGGTGCCCAACCTCACGGCCCGCGAGAACGTGCTGGTGGCCACCGAGATCAGCCAGAAGCCGCTCGACGTCGACCAGGTGCTCGACATGGTCGGTCTGCACGAGCGCAAAGACCACTTTCCCTCGCAGCTATCGGGCGGCGAGCAGCAGCGGGTGGCCATTGCCCGGGCCCTGGCCAAGAACCCCGAGCTGCTGTTGTGCGACGAGCCGACCGGCGAGCTCGACTTCGAAACCGGCAAGCTGGTGTTGCGGCTGCTGGTCGACCTGAAGGTGAAGCTCAACAAGACGATCCTGGTGATCACGCACAACGCGGCCATTGCGCCGGCCGCCGACCGGGTGATCAAGCTTCGCTCGGGCGAAGTTCACGAGTTGCACGCCAACCCCAACCCCGAGCCGCCGGAGGAAATCTCGTGGTAGGGGTGCTCGACCGCAAACTGCTGCGCGAAGTGCGCCGCTCGGGCGTCATGCTGCTGGCGATTACCAGCGTGATGACGGTCGGGGCAATGTGCTTCGTCTACATGCGCTCGACCTATCACAACCTGAGCCTGGCCAAATGGCGGTATTACAGTCAGTGCCGGATGGCTGACTTCTGGATCGAGCTGAAGAAGGCGCCGCTGGTCGAAGTCGAGGAGCTGACCAACCTACCCGGCGTCACGGCCATTCGCCCGCGGATTCAGTTCTACGCCACGGTCGACCTCGACCGCGTGGTCGAGCCGCTCAATGGGCTGGTGCTGTCGCTGCCGGACGAGCACCGCCCGATCATCAACGACATCGTGATGCAGAGCGGCGGCTACTTTACCGACCGGCGCGACAACGAAGTGATCGTCAACGCGGCCTTCGCCCGCCGGCACGCCATCACGCCCGGCCAGGTCGTCCACCTGATTCTGAACAACCGCCGGCAAGAGCTGCACGTCGTGGGCACGGCGATCAGCAGCGAGTTCGTCTACATGGTGGCGCCCGGCTCGCTGTCGCCCGATCCCGAGCACTTTGGCGTGTTCTACCTGAAGCGGAGCTTTGCCGAGGACGTGTTCGACTTCGACGGGGCGACCAATCAGATTGTCGGCACCCTCGATCCGGCGCACCGCGACCGGCCGCAAGAGATTCTGCGGCAAATGGAAGTGCTGCTGGCGCCTTACGGCGTGATGACCAGCTATGCGCAGAAGACGCAATCGTCGAACCAGTTTCTCAGCGACGAGATTCGCGGCCTGGGCATCTTCAGCACCATGATGCCGACGATCTTTCTGGCCGTGGCGGCGCTGGTGCTCAACGTGCTGATGGTGCGGCTGATCGACCAGCAACGGACCATCATCGGCACGCTCAAGGCGCTCGGCTACTACGACTGGCAAATCTTTTTGCACTACACGAAGTTCGCCCTGGCCCTGGGGCTGTTCGCCGGGCTACTGGGGCTTGGCCTGGGCTACCAGATGGCTAACTTCGTCACCTCGCTCTACAGGCTGTTCTACGAGTTTCCCGACCTCGAAAACCGCGTTTACCCGGGAACCTACCTGGGCGGACTGGGTGTGGCCCTGGGCTGCGCACTGGTTGGTTCGCTGCAAGCGGCCCGGGTTGGGCTGCGGCTCAAGCCGGCCGAGGCCATGCGCGCCAAGCCGCCCGTGCAGGGCGGAGCGATTTGGCTGGAACACGTGCCCTGGCTCTGGCGGCGGCTGAGTTTTGGCTGGCGGCTCGTACTGCGCAACGTGTTTCGCAATCGGCTGCGCAGCTCGGTGGGCGTGTTCTCCACCGCCATGGGCGCCGGCCTACTGGTTACGGGGTTCATCCTTTCCAACGCCATCAATTACCTGATCGACTTTCAATTCGAAATGGTCATGCGGAGCGACGTCGATTTGCGCTTCAAGGACGAGGTGGGCCGCCCCGCGCTGCTCGAAGCGGCTAGACTGCCGGGCGTCGATCGGGCCGAACCAGTGTTCGACGTGGCATGCACCTTTATTAACGGCCCCCACCGCCGCCGCGGGGCGATCTCGGGCCTGTCGCCCGGGGCCCTGCTCACCGTGCCCCGCGATTTGCAAGGCAATCCGATCCGGATTCCCGAAACGGGGCTGGCGATGAGCCGCAAGCTGGCGCAGTTGCTGGGCGTGCGGGCGGGCGACGAGATCCTGGTGCTGCCGACGCGCGGCCTGCGCGAGCATTTGCGCGTGCCCGTGGCGGAGCTGTCCGATAGTTATATCGGCCTGTCGGTGTATGCCGACATACGCTACCTGAGCCGCATCGTGGGCGAAGAGCTGGCGCTGACCGGCGTGCAACTGGCGACCGACAAGAGCGCCCAGTCGCGGGGCCAGCTGTATCACGAGCTGAAGCAGCTGCCAGCCGTGCAGGCCGTTAACGCGCGGGCGAACGTCATCAAGAACATGCAGTTCATCGTCGAGACGCAGCGGATTTTCATCGTCTTCGTGGTGTTGTTTGCCGGCGTGATCTTTTTCAGCAGCCTGCTGAATTCGTCGCTGATCAGTCTGGCCGAACGAACCCGCGAAGTGGCCACGCTGCGCGTGCTGGGTTACACGCCCTGGCAAGTGGGCGGCCTGTTTCTCCGCGAAAGCCTGGTGATCAACACGCTAGGCACGCTGCTCGGTTTGCCGCTGGGGTATTTGTTGTCGTGGTCGTTGTCGCGAATGTACGACACCGAAATGTTTCGCTTTCCGCTGGTCTCGCCACCGCGGGTCTGGTGGGGAGCCGTGTTGATGGCGATCGTGTTCGCCATGTCGGCTCACGGATTCGTCCAGCGCTCGATCCACCAGCTCGACTGGCTGGACGCCTCGAAAACCAAGGAATAACGCGCCCCCGCCTGGGGGCACAAGATGCCAAACAACGGCAAGCAAGACTTATACTGATATTGTCGGCAGCTCGAAGGAGCTTTTTGCGATGCGAACGTGGATGATCCTGCTGTTGGTCGTGGTGGTACTCAGCCTGGCGGGGCTGGGCTATTCGTCGTGGTCGCGCGGCACGCCCGTCGAGGCCGCCGCCTGCCAGCGCGGCGACGTTCAGGAATACGTCGATGAAGAAGGCAAGACGCGGCTGTCCGACACTTACCAGATCACGATGCCTTACGACGGCCGCATCGAGCCGATCGACCTCGTCGAAGGCTCCACGGTTCACAAGGGGCAGCTAGTCGCGCAGATCAAACCGATCGACATCGAGCTGGCCAAGGCCATGGCACAAACTTCGGTGGATCGGCTGAAAGCCTCGATCCGCGAGAACGACGACACCAGCGTCGAGACCACCGCGCTCAAGCAATCGAATAGCATGGTCGAGTCGATCGACCGCATGGTCGATGCCGCCGCCGCCCGCGTGAAGACGGGCGAAGCCAAGCTCGAATTCGCCGAAAAGCATCTCTCTCGCACCCAAAACCTGGTGGAACAGAACGCTTCGAGCCAGGAGGAAGTCGACCGCGCGCAGGTCTCGCAGGTCGAAAGCAGCGTCGAGCATCAACAAGACGTGCTCGTGCTGCGCTCGGCCGAAGCCATGCGGGCCGCCACGGCGCTGCTGCCCACGGCAGTCCGACAATACATTCAGCGAAAACTGCTCTCGCACGACGTGCTCGAACAACAACTGGCCGAAGCCCAGGTGCGGGTCCGCGAAGTGGATAAAAACGCCAGGCTGGCCACCATGACCAGCCCGGTCGACGGCGTGGTGCTCGAACGGGCCGTGAGCAACGAGCGGCAGGTCGCCTCGGGCACGGTGCTGGTGCGAATCGGCCGCTGGGAAGACCTCGAAATCGAAGCCGACGTGCTCAGCCAGGACGTCGTGCGCGTCAAGCCTGGGCAGCGCGTCGAGGTACACGGCGCGGCCGTGGGCGTGCAATCGGCCTCGGCCGTGGTGACCCGGATCTTTCCGGCCGGCTTCACCAAGGTTAGTTCGCTGGGGGTCGAGCAGCAGCGCGTCAAGGTGATTATGAAGCTGTCGAGCGAGGATCATCGCCGGCTGCGCGAAAACAACGATCTGGGCGTGGCCTACCGCGTGCGGGTGCGGATTTTCACGGCCGAGGCCAAAGCGGCCCTGTCGATTCCCCGCTCGGCACTGTTCCGCGGCGCCAACAACGATTGGCGGGTGTATGCCATTCGCGGCGGGCGCGCCCATCTGCAAGCCGTGAAAATCGGCCTGGCCAACGACGAGCAGGTACAGATTCTCGAAGGGCTTGCCGAAGGCGACCAGGTCATTCTGGCGCCCGAGACCAACCTGACGGAAGGCCAGGCCGTGCAGCCCATCGACACCCGGCCGGCCGCTTGAAAGCGCGCGTTGACGGCCAGCGCGGCAAGCCGTACGCTGAAACGCGCGTCGACTTTCCTTCCAGGCGGACGTCGCCGGCAAACGCCGCGGCGAGTGGACTGGCCTGGCACTTCACGTCCATTGCGTTTGGGGGCTTGCGGCTACCATGAAGATCGAAGGCAGCACGTTCTTGGTTACCGGTGGCGGTTCGGGTCTGGGCGCCGCTTGTGCGCGGCATTTTGTCGCCGCCGGCGGCAACGTATTGATTGCCGACGTTCAAGAAGAAGCCGGCAAGGCGCTGGCCCGCGAGCTCGGTGCCAAGGCTCGCTTTGCCCGC
>CAZPED010000004.1:0-23990 GCA_964585335.1 uncultured Planctomycetaceae bacterium
GACCTGTTCGCCACCAAGGGGCACGCCGCTTACGTGGGCGAGCCCGTCTCGCAACTCGAACATGCCCTGCAGTCGGCCTACCACGCCGAGCAGGCTGGCGCGGGCGACGCGCTGATCGTGGCCGCGCTGTTGCACGACATTGGCCACCTGGTGCATAAGCTGCCCGAGAATGCGGCCGACCACGGCATCGATACCCGCCACGAACACTTGGGCCAGGCCTGGCTGGCCCGCTATTTTGGCCCCGAGGTGACCGAACCCATTCGGTTGCACGTGCCCGCCAAACGTTATTTGTGCGCTACCGATGCCCAGTACGTCGGGCAACTGTCGCCGGCTTCGCTGCAAAGTCTGGCGCTACAGGGTGGCCCTTTCAGCGATGCCGAGCGGCAGGAGTTCGAGTCGCACCCCTACTACCGCCAGGCGGTGCAACTGCGGCACTTCGACGATCTGGCCAAAATGCCCGAGCTGAAGGTGCCACCCCTGGAACATTACCGCCCGCATCTCGAGCGGTTGGTGCGTTCCAAGGGCGACTAAACCGCCAGCAATTCCGGCAGCTCGGCGACGGTGCTAATCAGGTGCGTATGCGGAAACGGCTTGAGCTGGTCGGCCGTGTGCGAGCCGCCGGTGACGCCCACGACCATGCCGCAACCGGCGTTGGCGCCTTCCTCGAGATCCGAGGGCGTGTCGCCCACCTTGGCCACCCGCTGCGGCTGGTCGATGCCCAGTTGTTGCATGGCCCGCAGCACCATGTCGGGATGCGGCCGGCCGCGCTGCACTTCGTCGCTGGTAATGCTGATGTCGACGAGCTGGGTGTCGTTCCAGCCCAGCCGTTTGAGCACGACGTCGACGATGTCGCGCGAGAAACCCGTGTCGAGGGCCACGCGCACGCCGGCCTTGCGGAGGCGGCGAAAGACGTCGCTGGCGCCGGCGATTTCGTGTACCGAGGGGTCGGTCTGGTAAAACGCGATCATGCGGCGCACGAAGTCGGCATGAATGGCGTCGAGCTGGTCGAGCAAATCGGTGCGCTGTGCGCCTTCGAGCAGCTGGCGCAGGGCAATCGGCTTGGGAATGCCCATTACGAGGTTCACCGCCTCGCGGCTGACGTTCACGCCCACGGCCTGCAGGGCCGCGCGCACGCAACGGTTGACGCCGTCTTCGTCGTTCACGGTCGTGCCGGCCATGTCGAATACCACCAGGTCGATCTTCATGTTGGTTCTATCCTTCGCTTATGCGGATGACTTCATCGGCCAGGCCAAACGACAGCGTCATGCCGGCGCCGCCCACGCCCGTGACCACCGTGGCGCCCGGCGCGGGCTGGGCCACGAAGTACGAATCGCGCGGATGCTTGGCGTAGATGCCGTGCCAGCGCGAGGCGATTTCGAGCTGGGGCGCTTCGAGAAACGTCTTCAAGTAGTCGAGAATCATGCGATCGATGTCCGGCTTGTCGAACGGCTCGACGTCGGTATCGTACTCGTGCGAGTCGCCAATGACGATTTCACCGTGACCATTCTGCGAGGCCATGACGTGAATGCCGTACCGATCGAACTCGGGGTTGTCGCGCGTCACGCGGCTTCTGACCGCCGCCAGCGACGGGCAGCCTTCGAAGTTCTTGTAGTGCCTGAGCGTCAGCCCGGCGGCCAGCATCGGTCCGATGTTGAAGCGTGAGCCATAGGGCTGTGATCGCATCATTTGCAGCTTGCAGCGGCGAAATCCGGCGGCATTGAGGGTCTCGGGATAAAGAGTCTGAAAGTCGTCGCCGCTGGCGACCCACAATCGCGACGCCGTCCAGCGTCGCCCCCCGGCGACCACGTCAGGCTGTTCGTAGCTGCTGACCGCGCAGCCGAACTCGAACCGCACGCCGTATTGCCGCGATAGCCAGTCCGGCAGTTTGGCGATCACCTCGCGCGGGTCGACACACGTTTCGGTAGGGCTCCACATGCCGGCCTTCAGGCCCGCCTGCCGCACGGCCGACGAGCGCTCGGCCACTTGCGCGGGAGTCAGCAACTCGCACTGATAACCGTTGGCCTGCGCACCGTCGACGAATTCCTGGAGCACCTGGGCTTCGTCGTCGTGATAGGCCAGGTGCAGCGAGCCAGTCTGGCGATGCCAGAGCCCCGCGCCCGACAATACTTCGAGCCAGAACTCCCGGCTGCGCAGCGCCATGGCGTGCATCTTGCCAGGGGGCTGGCCGATGGGCCAGACCATGCCAAAGTTCCGCACCGAAGCGCCGCAGGCCCTGGGGCTGCGCTCAAACACCACGACCCGCCGGCCGCGCCTCGCCAGGTGAAAGGCATGGGCCAGGCCCACGATTCCCGCACCCACGACCGCATCGTCAAACGTCGTACTCATCACGGCAAGCAAACTCCCGGCCAGCGGTGGCGATCCGACGCAAGCGATCGCTCGTGCCCACCGTTCTACAAAACCGCGCGGGCATCCGCCAGTGTGCCGCGTATGGGCGCTCGGGCGCGCCGCCGTGCCCTAGCGGGCCACCACGCGGTGAAAGTGCAATTGCACTTCACGATCGACCACGCGGCGCACCCCCTCGACCAGGCAATGCGGCTCGTTATCTTCCTGACCGCGGCGAATGATGTCTTCCAGCTTCATGCCGTGGCCGACCGTGAACGTCGACTGGTAGATGATCTGGTTGCCGGCATCGAGCTCGGGCACGATGAAGTGGCAAGTCGCGCCGTAAGTGAGCATGCGGCTGGCGAACGCTTCGTGATAGGGACGAATGCCCGGAAAGCTGGGAAGCAGTCCGTGGTGCAGGTTGATGATCCGTCCGCCCGCGTACTTCCAGCAACTGGCGGCCGGCAGCACGCGCATGTAGCGAGCCAGAATCAGGTAGTCGACCTGGTACTGGTCGCAGATCTCGATCAGGCGGTTGTCGTCGGCGGCGCCGCGCTCATCGCCGATCAGGTGCCAGTCGATGCCGAACTGCTCGGCCAGCGCGCGGCAATTGGGGCGATTGCCAATCATCACGGCCGGCTCGGCCCGCACCTGGCCATCGCGAATCGCGCGCAGCAGCGCCAGCGCGGGCTCGGGGCGTATGGTCGTGCAAATGGCCAGCCGCGGCCGGCCCTTGCGTTCTTCGGGCGACCAGACTCGCACCGACAGCCCCTTGAGCCGCCCGATTTCGGCCAGCTGTGGCCGCAAGGTCGGCCAGTGCTCGGCGGCCAGCTCGATGCGAAGCAGCATGGCGAACAGGCTCAACTCGTCGTGATCGTACATCTGGATTTCCGCGATATTCGCGTCCAATCCAGTCACGTGATGAATGATCGGATCGGCCAGGCCCCGATTGTCGGGGCCAACGGCGGTAATGATGACTTGCATGGCAGGCCGAATTACAGGGGGGAGCGAGGGGTGCGGCGGACGGTCGCGGGGGCAGGGCGAGCCCAGTGGCGCGCCCTGTAATTATAGGTCATGGCGGCCGGACTACGAGAGGACGGCGATTCCCCGGGGGGAGCCGCATGGCCGGCCGTTTCGGCCCGGCCGGGGCTGCTCGCCGGGCCCGGTTGCAGCGGCTTTTTCGGAGAATCGGCAGGAGCCAGCGGCGCGACCAGGGCAGTGAGCCGTGCCTTGGCGATGGTCGCCAGTTCGGTTTTCGCCTGCCAAGAAAAGGCTCTCCGCAGAGTCAGCTGTGCAAGGTCCGGCCATGGTTCTGGAGTGGCCGAGCACCATTCGGTTGCTGCGTCGCGACGCGACACAAGCGGCCCCGGACGCGCCGCCTTTTTGTGAGTCAGGTCGGTCGACAGCGATGTCGGCGAGGCCTGGCGACCGCAAGTGTTCGACCGGTCGGTAAGCATGTCTGCGAGATTTTGTCAAGCATTTGCTTGATTCTGCAGTGGGGGGTCGTTATAACTAATGCGGTCAGGCTCCGTCAAAACCGTCACGTCTTTTCTCGACGGGGCTTGTCCGGAACAGAGGTTTTGCTACCGGACGGGAAAAATTTGGTTCGCCAATCAGCGATCCAATTCGTACCACCTGCGTAGTAAGCATGTCGCGTCGGGAACAGGAGCAATCACTCGCCAACCGCAGTCTCGCACTGCGCGCGGTCCCTTCACCCCCATCCCATCTTTTCGAGAGAGGCACGAGCCATGATCCGTAGAGCCAGCCGATCGAGCAAGTTGGAAATGTCCGAGACGGATCCGACCCCCGAACAAATCCGCCAGCGTAGTGAAGCCATTCGCAAGCATTGGACGCCCCGCGAACGTGCCCGGCGCTCGAGCTTCAAACACGTGAGCTGGATGCCGCCGCTGTTCTCCGAGAGCGAGCTGCCGGGGCATTTGACCGGCGATTTCGACCGCTAACGTCACGAACATATTCGTTGGTCGCGAGGCGATGCCTGCAAGCATCGCGACCTCCGACCGCGGCAATTGTGGAAGCGGTTTGACCAACCGACGTCGGCCGGCACCTTGGTGCCGGCCGATTGCGTTGGCAACGCACGGGCTGCTAAACTCGCCCGCCTGACGCTCCCCACCGACACCGCGAGGCCGCAAGCGCCGTGCACAAGCCCGCCAGCATCTGGAGACGCCTGCTGCGGTCGCTGCCGGGCGACGCCGGCAGCAGTCCCCAGCGAACCATGTTGCTGCGGCGGACGCTGGCCCTGTTCGCGCTGGCGCTCGTGGCGGCGACCTGGCCCCTCTGGACGCCCCAGCAGCGGTTTCCACAAGTCCCTTTCTGGTCGGCGCTGGCCACGCTGCCGCTCGCCTGGCAATGGCTGGGATTCGCGATCATGTTATCGGGCCTGGTGGCCGCGCTGCTCGCGCCGCCGCGGGCCAGCTGGTGGTGCCGCGGGTCGCTATGGCTGTTTGCCCTCAGCACCGCGGTCTTGACGCTGGCCGACCAACACCGGCTGCAGCCCTGGGCGTACCAATTCATGCTGGTGGCCGTCTTGCTGGCCACGACCGAGCCGCGCACGGCGATCGGCTGGCTGCGGTTATTCATCGTGGTCTTCTACTTTCATTCGGCCGTAACGAAGCTCGATTACTCGTTTACCCATACGCTCGGACAGCAGTTTTTGTCCACGCTGCTCCAATTCGTGGGGGCCTCAAGCGAAAACTGGAACGATGCGGTGCGAGTGGGAGCCGCGCTGACCTTTCCGCTGGCCGAATTGGCCGTGGCCGTGGCCTTGCTGCTGCCGGCAACACGCTTGTTGGGCCTGTCCGGAGCAGTTGCCTTACACCTATTGTTGCTGGCGATCCTCGGGCCCTGGGGGCTGAACCACAAACCGGGCGTGCTGTTGTGGAATGCTTACTTCATTGTGCAGGACGTCTGGCTGTTCGGGCCCGAGCGCTGGGTGCAAGCCGTCGCGCGCCCGCAACCAGCCATGGAATTTGCGGCCGGCGGCGCGGGCCGGGCGCCGCGGTGGGTCGAGCTCTTGCTGGTGGCCGCCATGGTGCTGCCCCTGCTCGAACCGACCAGCTCGTTCGACATGTGGCCTTCGTGGGGCCTGTATGCCTCGAGCGCGCAGCGCGTGCAACTGCTCGTGCACCGTGCCCAGCGCGGTCGCTTGCCGGCATCGCTCGACGCATGGATCGAAGAGTCCGACGATCCGGCCGATCCGTGGCTCACCCTAAGGCTCGATCGCTGGTCGCTCGACGCCTTGGGCGCTCCGCTCTATCCACAGAATCGATTCCAACTCGGCGTAGCGACGGCGCTGGTTGCGCAGTACGACTTGGGGCCGTCCGCCCGCGCGGTGCGGTTGCAGATCGCCGACCGCTGGACGGGGCGGCGCGATCACGACGTTCTGTCGGGTTTTTCGCAGTTGAGCGCGGCGCAAAGCGATTACTGGCTCGGCAGCCGTCCGCACGCCAGCGTTTTGATGCCCTGAGCCGCACGCCGCTTGTCGCGCGTCGAGCCAGCCAGCAGAAATCGCGCCCGGCGCTCGCGCACGCTCGCGCGCGATTCGATATGATGACGCTGGTGTACACTCCCTCCGGATGGGCGGTTGGTCATGCTCGCTAACGCCGCGGTCGACGTTCAACTGCTTCGCAAGCAATACCGCGATCGCTGGCTCGGCGGGCGGCGGATCGACGCGCTGCGCGGGGTCAGTCTGTCGGTCGAGCGCGGCGAGATTTTTGGCCTGCTGGGACCGAACGGCGCTGGCAAGACCACGCTCATCAAGGTGCTGCTGGGAATTGTCGGCCCCTCGGCCGGCCAGGCGCACTTGTTGGGCCGGTCAGCCGGCAGCCGCATCAGCCGTCAGCAAGTGGGCTATCTGCCCGAGCACCACCGGATTGCACGCTACCACACGGCCAACTCGGCGCTGCTGTTTCTGGGCAGCCTCAGTGGGCTGACACGTCGCGAGATCCGCCGCCGCAGCCCCGCGCTGCTCGAAGCCGTGGGCCTGTCGGGCTGGGGGAACACCTCGGTTCGCAAGTACAGCAAGGGCATGCTCCAGCGGCTCGGCCTGGCCCAAGCCATGTTGCACGATCCGGAGCTGTTGATCCTCGACGAGCCAACCGACGGGGTCGACCCGGTTGGCCGTAGCGAAATGCGATTGTTGTTGCAGCGGCTCAAGGCCGACGGCAAAACCATCTTCATCAACAGCCATCTGCTGCAAGAGGTCGAGCTCGTCTGCGATCGCGTGGCGATCCTCGATCATGGCCAGGTGCTGCACCAGGGGCCGATCAGCCAATTGACGCAGCGGGCCGATGCCGACGTGCAGTTGGTCGTGGCGGGCGACGAGGTCCGCGTGCGGCAGGCGGTAGCCGCGGTGCCCGGCGTCGAGCTGCGCAGCCTGGGGGGCGATCAGTGGGAAATCCGCCTGGTCGGCGCCTCGCAAGCCACGATCGACGAAACGATCGATCATCTGCGCGCCCGCCTGGTCAGCCTGATTTCCATGACGCGCTCGCGGCAGACCCTGGAGGAGGCCTTTCTGGGCATTCTGGAACAAGCGCGGGGGCCGCGGGCATGAGGCCATACCTGGCGATCATTCGCGATTCGTTTCACGAAGCTCTGGCTTCGCGCGTGCTGTGGATTCTGCTGGCTGTCTCGACGCTGCTGCTGGTGTTGCTGATGCCGCTGGGCATTCTCGAACAGGCCGGCTCGGTGCTGCGCGACGAGGACTTGTTCACTCCGTCGCAATTGGCCGACAAGATCGTCGCTCAGGGCACGAATGCGTCGCCCTCGCCGGGCCGGAGCATTTGGAAGCTGCTGGATACCACCACGCGCGAGGTGCTGCAAAGCAAACCCGATGGCGACAAGCCGTTTGAAGCGCGTCAGCGCGAGCATCGCCTGGAGCGCGCATTGCAGCAACTGCTGGCCGAGCGCAACTTATACGACGGCGAAAACTGGAAGAATGTGTCTCTGCCGGCGCCGGCCCGCGAGTTGCTCGAAAGGGGAATCGACACGTTGGCCGAGGACGAGCTGGCGCGGTTCAATCGCCTGGCGCTCGAAGCGGCTTATCCCGATCAGATTGCGCCCACCGTGGCGCACCAGGTGCAGTTGGCCTATTTTCACTGGGAGCTCGGTTTGCCGCTGCCCGTCGCCCGCGAGCAGCTCTTTCCGGCGATCAACCGGTTGGTGGTGACGGCCCTGGGCATGGTGCTGGGCGTGGCCGGGGTGTTCGTGGCGGTGCTGGTCACGGCCTCGATGATTCCCCAGGCATTCGAAAGCGGTTCGGTCGACCTGTTGCTCAGCAAGCCGATCTCGCGGAGCCTGCTGTTCCTGTCGAAATTCGTCGGCGGCTGCGCCTTTACCGCGATCAATGCGGCCTATCTGATCGGCGGGCTGTGGCTGGTGCTGGGCTGGCGGTTTGGCTTGTGGAATGCGCGGCTCTTATGGGCCATTCCGCTCTACTTGTTCTTGTTCGCCATCTACTATGGAGTGTCGGCCCTGACGGGAGTCGTCGGCCGCAACGCCATTTTGTCGGTCGTGATGGCCATTCTCTTTTGGTTCATCTGCTGGACTCTGGGCACCGCCAACACGCTGGTCGAGACGTTGGCCCTGGCCCCGCGCCGGCTGCTGACCGTAACGCAGGCCGGCGACGCGCTGATTGCTTCGAGCCCGTCGACGGTGGTGCGCTGGGACGAAGAAAAGCACGATTGGCAGCCCATCTTCGCCCCGCGCAGCGACCGAGCGATGCCATTCATGCTGATTCCGCAGCTGGTGGGCCCGGTGTACGACCCGGTGGGCCAGCGGATCGTCGCGTTTCACACCGCGCTGCCCGGATTCGCGGCGCTGCGCGGAGCAAACCGGCTGCTGATTGGCCGTGCGGCTGAAGACTGGCGACGCACCGAGGGCGTGACAGTGCCCGATGGCGCGGCCGCCGTGTTCATAGGCGGTCAGGGACAGATCCTGATTGCCGGTTCCCAGGGAGTTTCGCGGCTGCAAGGCGACGTCATGGCCCGGCAACAAGACGTGAACGTGTTTGGCTTGCATATTCCGCTGCCCGAGCAGGGCGGACGATTTGTCAGCGTTGGCCCCAAGCTTCAGCTGCGGCCGCTGCAAGGCGCCGCGCTCGATCCGGTCAGCCAGGCCGTCGCGCTGTTTGACGGTTATCGGTTGGTGCGATTGAACCGCAACGACCAGGGCATGTATGTGCTGGCGGCCGAGCGCGAGTTTGACACCAAGCTCGAAGGGAAAGTGGCGCTGGCCGGCGACACACTGTACCTGGCCTTGGCCGACGGCGAGTTGCGCCGTTTCGACGCAAGTCTCGAACCTATCGAGCCGCTTGCGTCCTCCAGCCGCGTGGCCGCCGACACGCTGGCCGTCTCGCCCAACGGGCGCTACCTAGCCATTGTCTATCACGATGGCCGACTGTGGTTGTACGACACGCTCGAGGACGCTCAAGTGTCGTTGCCGCTTGTTGGCCAGGGGGATATTTCCACGATTGCCTGGACCGACTCGGACCTGCTGGCCGTCGACCGTCTGACCCGGGTGACGAAGTACCAGTTAGCCGGCAAGCAGCTCTCGCAGTCGTGGCAACCGCCAATGCCGGTGGCCGAGCGGATTTACCGCTATGTGCTGCACCCGTTGTACACGGTCTTTCCGAAGCCGGGACAGTTGAACGACACGGTGAATTACGTACTGACTCCCCAGGAAAAGACCCTGGGAGCGGTTCGCATCGAAAACCAGGAAGTCCGCGCTCAGCCGGTCGACGTTTGGGGGCCGGTTTGGAGCAACCTGGCGTTTCTGGCCGTGGTGCTGGCGATTGCCTGCCTGTACGTGCACCGCACGGATTTCTGACCCTTGCTGGCCCGCGAACTGGCGGCTGCGCAAAAAAGCGGTCGCCCGGCACGAATCCATCGTGCCGAGCGACCTATTCCCTGAACATGCACACTGAATTGTTCGCAGCTACTTGCTGCCGGTCAACTCATCGGCCAGCTCGCCCGCGTCGTAAACCTTTCGCAGGGCTTCGACAATGGCGCTCGAATGCACGCTGGTTGCCCGGGCCTGTTTGTCCGTGTAGACAAAATCGAGCACGAGCGACTGGATGTTGCCGTCGAAGATCAGGCCCACGACCTCACCGGCGCGATTGACCACTGGGCTGCCCGAGTTGCCGCCGATGATGTCGGCCGTGCTGACAAAGTTAAACGGGGTGGAGAGGTCGAGCCGGCCTTTATTCTTCAGCCAGCTTTCGGGCAGTTCGAAGGGGGCCACGCTGCCGTGATCCTGGGCATGTTCGAAAGTACCCCCCAGCGTGGTCCACGCGGGGAGCTTTTTTCCTTCGGCCTCGTAGCCTTTGACCTGGCCAAAGGCCAGCCGCAGCGTAAAGGTCGCATCGGGATACGTACTTTCACCTTCGACGGCGAAGCGGGCCTTGGCAATCTTGGCATACGCTTGGCGCAAAGGCTCTTCAACCTTGTCCTCGTAGGTCTTGCGCACTTTGCGAGCCGGACCGTCGACCGTGCGCGCCAGCGCGATTAGCGGGTCGTCGGAGCTCTCGATGGCGGCCTTACCGCCTTCGGCCAACTTCTTGCGAAAGCTGACGTCGGCCAGCTTGGTGCCCGAGATCAACTGGGCTGCCCGGCCCGAGGGGGACATGTCGGCGAGGATTTGTTTGACGAACGGGTTTTCAGCGCCGCCGCGCTCGATAAGGTAGCCCAATGAGTCGGCCAGCTTGACGGTTTCCAGGTCGGGATAGATGGGAGCCTCGGAAAACAGCTGCTGTTTGAGCGAATCGAGCCCGGCTTCGGCATATTCGCGCAGCCGATCGGAGTTCGGCTTGGCCGATTCGTCGGCCAGACGCACCAGCGTGCGGGCAATGGCAAACAGCTCGGTGTTGAACGCCGCCCCGCGCTCGTAGAGCTCGTAGTCAACGTAGATCTGATTCCAAACGGCCAAAGCCGCGGCCACTTCGTCCCAGGCATCGCGGGCATCGCGCAGCTTGGGGTCGTTGTTGACCGTTTGCCGCAGGCTGCGCTCGGCCTTGCGCTTGGCTTCCATGATGGCGGGGTCTTGCAGCCCTGCCAGTCCGCCCAGTCGGGCCTTGCGGCTGTTCTGGTAGCTGAACAATTCGTCTTGCGCGCGGCGGGCGTTTTCCAAGCCGCGATCGGCGTACGTCTTCAGCAGCACCTCGCGACGGCGCAGCGTGTTGAGCGTGTTGGGAAACACGCGATCGCGCAAGAACTCGAGATGGGCAACGGTGTTCAGCCGGTCGGTCTTGCCCGGATGGCCTGCCACGAAGATCAGCTCCTCGTCCATAGCGCCGGCCTTGCTCCACTTCAGGTAGTGCTCGCGCTTGACCGGCTGGTCGTTCTCGTAGACGCGGAAGAAACAGACGTCCAGGTCGTACCGCGGGTACTCGAAGTTGTCGGGGTCGCCGCCAAAGAAAGCGATGTCCTTCTCGGGGGCAAACACCAATCGCACGTCCGTGTACTTCTTATAGCGATACAGGTGGTAGCGGCCGCCTTGAAACAACGTGACCACGTCGCTGCGCATGCCGGTCTTGTCGAGCGACTCCTTCTCGATCGTATTGCGCACCGCCCGGCGGGCGGCCTGCGCCGCGGCAGCGTCCATGCCCGGTTTGACGGCGGCGTTCACGCGGTCAGTGACGTCCTCGATTTCCATCAGGACGTTCAGTTCCAGGTCGACGCACTTTAGCTCTTCCTCGCGCTTGCGCGCGTGAAAGCCGGTCTTGATCAGGTCCCTGTCGGCCGAGCTGAGCTTGTGCAGGCAGTCGGCGCCGACGTGATGGTTGGTCATCACCAGGCCGTCGGCCGAGACGAACGAGCCGCTACCGCCGCTGTTGAACCGCACGGCCGACTTTTGCAGGTGTTCGAGCCATTGGGGGCTGGGGTCGAAACCGTACTTTTCCTTGAGCAGCTTGCGCGGCGGCTGATTGAACAGCCACATTCCCTCGTCGGCTTGCAGCGTGAAACTCGTCTCGATGCTTGTCATGGTTGCTGTCAGCGTAAGCAGAAGTGCGGCGATACGGCCGGTTGTCAGTCGCATGAGAGGATAGCCTCGCGGGTAATTACGGTTGGTTGACTGAGCGGTTACTTATTCGGTGAGGCGCGCGACGGCGCACGGTCCTTGAGCGAGGCCAACAGCCCCGTCATGGCCAGCACCACCACCAGCAGTCCAAAGGCCGTCACCGAGCTGGGCCAGTAGGCGCTGTCGTTGAGCGGCGTTTTGAAGGCCTTGTAGCTGCCCAGGTGCAGCCAGGCGTTGAACTTGTCGGGCGCGAATGAGAAGAACGCGATCAGCACCCCGGCGATCGAACCACCGGCGATGTAGCCAGAGCTGAGCAGCACGCCGGGGCTGGTGTCGCCCTCCTCGGAGCGTTTGATCTTGTCGACAAACAAACGCACCAGCCCGCCGATGAAGATCGGCACGGACGTGTAGATCGGCAGGTAGACGCCGACGGCAAATGGCAGCGAGGGCACGCCGGCCAGTTCCAGCACCACAGCCACGAGCGCGCCGATCATCACCAGCTCCCAGGGGAGCTTGCCGTTCAGAATACCGTCGATGATCAGCGCCATCAGCCGCGTCTTGGGGGCGTCGAACTTGTTGCTGACCGGGGCGCCGTCGTCGCGCTTGGTCAGCTTGCCGTTAATAGCCGGATCGACGTAATAAGCAATGCGGCCCGCGTCGTCGACCAGGTATTTGCCGGCGCCCACGCCGCGGTACTCGCCCTGGCTGGCGTAGAGCACGTGATACAGGGCGCCGTCCTTGCCAGAATACTCGCCGCCAGCATGCTCCATCTCGGTCAGCTTGTCGACGTTGTCGATACGGGTTCGCGGCAGATAGGCGGGGTTCTTCGTGTAGATCGTGCCGGCGTTGTTCAATAGCAGCAGCGTGCCGCCCATGACCAGGGCCGACGTCAGCGCGCCAATCAATATGGCAATCTGCTGCAAGCGGGGAGTGGCGCCGACCAGAAAGCCGGTCTTTAGGTCCTGCGAGGTCGTGCCGCCGTTCGAGGCCGCGATACACACCACGGCCGCCACGGTCAGGGCGGTTAGCGTGGCCGCCTTGCCCGTGTGCCCCATGAGCACGAAGCCCAAACAGGTCAACAGCAGTGTGGCCACGGTCATGCCCGAGATTGGATTCGACGACGAACCGATTTCGCCCGTCAGCCGGCTGGACACGGTGACAAACAGAAAGCCGAAGAGCACGATGAACAGCGCGCCTAGCAGGCCTTCGACGCTAAAACCCAGACCCAGCTGCGGCGCCGCGGCCATGGCCACGACCAGGCCCGCCGTGCCGGCCAGCACGATCCACAGCGGCAGGTCGCGCTCGGTGCGCGGCACGTTCTTGGCTTTCTCCTTGCCGCCAGCGCCGGCCGACAGATCACCAAACGCGCCCCGCAGCGAGCGAAAGATGAGCGGCAGCGCCTGGAACATGCTGATGATGCCGCCCGTCGCCACGGCGCCCGCGCCAATGTACAGAATGTAGTTGTTGCGAATCGAACCCACGGTCATGTCGCGAATCAGTTCGCCGGTGGCGGGCGCCAAGGGCGTTTGCAGCTGGTTGCCGAACAGCATGATCATCGGCACCATCACCAGGTATGCCAGCACGCCGCCGGCCATCATGATCGAGGCGATCCGTGGGCCGATGATGTAGCCCACGCCCAGCAGCTCGGGCGACAGCTCGCCGCCAAAGATGCCCCCCAGCAAGCCTTTGCTTTGGGCCGTGGGCACATAGCCCTTGCCGGCATGCGTGAACAGCGGCGCGCTGACGTCTTCGGGCCACAGGCCCATGGCCTTCATGGCAAACTTGTGCACAAAGGCCAGACCGAAGCCGGCAAACACCGTGCGGGCAGTGGCGCCCCCTTCCTCGCCCACGATCAGCACCTCGGCGCAGGCGGTGCCCTCGGGGTAGCGGAGCTTGTCGTGCTGCTGCACGATGAATGCCCGGCGGAGCGGAATCATCATCAAGATTCCCAGCAGGCCGCCTAGCGAGCCCACGGTCATGACCCGCACGACGCTCATGTCGAAGCCCAGCAGCAGCAGCGCGGGAATGGTTACGCCCAGGCCAAAGGCAATTGACTCGCCGGCCGAGCCGGTGGTTTGCACGATGTTGTTTTCGAGGATCGTGGCCGGGCGGACGCGGAAGATTTTGGCCAGCAGGCGAAACAGCGTGATCGACAGGACCGCCACGGGAATCGAGGCCGAGACGGTCATCCCCACCTTCAGCACCAGGTAGAGCGACGAGGCGCCAAATAGAATGCCGAGCAGAACGCCCGCGGTTACGGCGGTCCAGGTAAATTCGGGGATATTGGCACTGGCCGGAACGTAGGGCTGATGCGTGGCCGCTGGGGCCGCCGGGGGAGTGGGTCTCTTTTCGGTCACCGGGGGCGCGGCCATTGCAAAATCCCTTCCAGCAGTGTGATCGTACGCCTCGTTGGACCCTACGTGCTCTCGGGCCGATCGAAGGCCCCATTCTATCGGGCTCCGATCAGCACGACCATGCGGATTGAAGCGGCCGGCGGCTGGCCAAGGTCATAACAGGGCAGGAGTTAGGCACGTGAGTTGCAAAGTTCGGGAAAACACCGGAGTTTTGTGCAAAAGTGAGATGCTGATGCCCAACATTTCGTCGCCCGCCGCCCCAAGACTAGGCATCCGCCGCGTCAGGGGCTTCGTCCGCATGTGTCGCACAGGGTCTAAACCAGGGATCGTTCAACGATGTCCGCGAAAAGTCTCCTTGCAGCCGGCCTGGTTCTCGGCATGTTGCTTGCGCTCGTGGCTGTAGGCGGCCTGGTACTGCAACCAGGCTCGGCCAGCCCCGGCTCCCTGGGTATTACTACGCCGGTAGCGGGGCAAATTGTTTGCGCCGGCCCGGTCGGAAACGCCGGTTTGGCGGCCGCACCGGACCAGCCCCTTCGACCGGGCGATCACGTGCGCAAGGGGCAGCTGCTGGCCACGCTCCGCAGCTGCGAAGTGTGCGAAATCAAAAGCCGCTACGTGGCGGCGGCCGCCAGCCTGCTCTTCGAGCAGGACGCCCTGCTGCGGATGCGGCAACTGGGGGCGAGCGATGTCTTGATTGCCGCCGCCGCCGAGCGCGTCGAGCTGGAAACCGCCAGCCTGAAGCGGGCGGAAACCGCGCTGCGGGCCCTGCCGCTCGGCGAAGCGGAAATCGCGGCCCTGCGCAGCGCCGCCAGCGAGCTGCACCGCACCAACTCCGATCACCGCCGCGCGGCTAATTGGGCTGACCTGCAAGTCGTGGCGCCCGAAGACGGCGTCGTCGTTCGCGTGGCTGCCAGCGCCGGGCAAACCGTTCAGCAGGGCATGGTGCTGTTCGAGATCGCCCACGAGCAAGTTGCCGGCGCGACTGGCCCGGCGGCTCCGCTCGATCAGCGAGCCGCGCTCGTCTCGCCCTGATCGGCCAACGAGTGGCCAGGGCTATCGGGCCGTGAGTACCAGCGCCGTCGCCGTCGCTGGACCTATCGCTCGGAACGTCCCAGTGGCAACGGTCTGGCCGTTTGCAACCGCCGACGGGCATGATAGGCTCAATGTCAGGCTGCCAGGCAACGGCGCGCTCCGCAATGCGCCCTTTGGCGGCTTTCGGCAGGAAAGGATCAGCGGTGATTCGATCGACGGCCATTGGCGACACGCCGGCCCTCTTGGCACTCACGCGGCAGACCGGCGTCTTCAAACCGCATGAAATCCAGGCGCTCGACGAAGTGCTGCGCGATTATCACGCGACCAACCATGCATTGGGGCACGTTGCGGTCACCTACGAGGAAGGCAAGGAAGTCCTGGGCTTTGCCTACTACGCCCCCGCGGCCATGACCGACCGCACCTGGTACCTGTACTGGATTGCGGTGACCAAGCACACGCAGGCGCGCGGCATCGGCGGCAAACTGCTCAAGCACGTCGAGGACGACATTCGCCGTCAGCGCGGACGCATCCTGCTGGTCGAAACCTCGTCGCTGCCGACGTACGACCTGACGCGAAAGTTCTACGTGAAGCACCGCTACGAAGAAGCCGCGCAAATTGCCGACTTCTACTGCGACGGCGACAATCTGGTGATCTTCAGCAAGCGCTTTGCGCCGGCCGAAGCGCACTCGGCCGAAGCCGCAGCTACTCGATGATCTTCAGGCCCGGGATCGCTTCTTGCAGTTTCTTGTGGCCTGCTGGCGACGTCTGCGTGAAGCTCAGCTCCAGCTCCTTCAGGTTCTTGAGCTCGGCCAGCTTTTCCAGGCCGGCATCGGTGACTGGCGTGTTGGCCAGACTCAATTGCTGCAGCTTCTTGAGCGCTTCGAGGTTCACCAGACCCGCGTCGGTCGTTTGCGTGCCGTCGAGATTCAAGTAAACCAGGTTGACCAGATCCTTCACGGCCGGCAGCCCCGCGTCGCTGACGGCGGTGTGCCAGAGGTCGAGCCGGGTCAGGTTCTTCAGGCCCGCCAGGTGGGCCACGCCCGCGTCGTTCACTTCGGTTTCGGCCAGGTCGAGCACGGTGAGCTTCGCCATGTCCTTAAGGTTTTCCAGTCCCGAGCCATCGAGGCTGGCATTGCGCAGTTCCAGCCGCTTCATGTCGGTCAGGCCCTTGAGATGCGCGAGTCCCTTGTCGCTGATGTTGGTGCGCATCAGGTACAGCTCGTCGAGCTTGGTCATGCCCTTGAGGTTTTCCAGGCCGTCGTCGGTAATCATCGAGTCTTCGAGGCCCAAACCCTTGAGCTTGGTCAAACCGGCGATCGCCTTGAGGCCTTCGTCGGTCACCGGCGAGTTGCGCAGCTTCAGGCGTTCCAAGTTCTTGAGCTTGGAGAGGTGAGCTAGCCCGGCGTCGCCCACCAGCACGCAGCCGCGCAAGTCGAGCACGCGCAAGCGGTCGATCTTGGCCAGATAATCCATGCCGCCGTCGCCAAAGTTGTTGTACAGCAGGTGCAGCTGCTCGATCTCCGGCAGCTTGGTCAGGTGTTCGAGCCCCGCGTCGGTCAGGTACGACGAGCGCCGCAGGTTGAGCGACTTGAGCGTGGGAATGCCGGCGAGCTTGGGCAGACCTTCGTTCGTGATTTCAGTGTTTTCCAGAATCAGCTCGCGGAGCTTCAGTCCCTGTAGCTTGTCGAGAGTGTCATTGGTCACCTCGGCGCCATTGAGCTCGAGCGTGCGCAGGTGCGGTAGTTTCTTGAGCAGCGCGAAGTCGAAGTCTTTGACGTGCCCGCGCGAAAAGTCGACGGCCACGACGGCGCCGACCGGCGGATCGCCCTTCTTCGCGCTGGCGCTGGCCTTGGTCACTTGTCCGCCCGCCTTCTCGATCGCGGCCAGCGCATCGGCGTCGTCGTCGGCGGCCTCGGCCGTGCCGGATTCAGGCTCTGCCGGCCGGTCGGCCTTCGGCGTGGACGCTTCCTTGTCGGCAGCTGGGGCCTCGTCGGCTGGCTTGGGCGATTCCTTCGGCCCGCAACCCATCGTGGTCAGCGTTAGCAGCGAGCACAGAGCGAGCAGGGGGGTGAAGCGAGCAAGTTTCATGGCAAGTTCTCAGGCGGGGAAAGCACAAAAGGCTGCGAGCGCCCACACGAGGTCGGCGCTCGCAGCCCTGGTATGTTAACGCGCGGTGCTTAGAGCTTGTAGCCCTCTCGGTAGACCGGCGTGACGACCGACTCGACTTCCGGCGCGTTGGTGGGCTTCAGGTTCTTGGCATCCCACTCGATTTTCTTGCCCGGGGTGTCGGCATCGGGCGCGGCCCACACGGCCAGGTTGCCCAGCAGAATCGTTTCGGTGAGCGGACCGGCGTAGTTGGCAAAGTTCGACTTGGCCGGAGGACCACCCTTGATGGCGTTGGCAAACTCGGTGAAGTGACCGGGCGAGGCCTCGATTTCGACCTTCGGGTCGCTGGCACCGGCCAACAGCTTGTAGCCCTTCTCGCAATAGTCGCCGGGGGCAAACAGCTTGCCCTTGTCGCCGATCAGCAGCACGCCCGTCTCGCTCACTTGTTCGCCTTCGAACAAGTCGGCCGAGGGCTTGTTGCCGCCGTCGTACCAGACCATCTTCAGCGCCGGGCGGTCGCCGTTGGCGGCGAAGTCGTAAGTGATCATCGAACGCTTCGGATAGCTGTCGCGGTTGTGGCCCGAGGTCGTGGCTTGCACGGCAATCGGATCGCGCAGGTCGAGGGCCATGAACGGCATGTTCACCGTGTGGCAGGCCATGTCGCCCAGAGCGCCCGAGCCGAAGTCCCACCAGCCGCGCCAGGCGAACGGGTGATAACCGGGCGCATAGGCGCGGAACGGAGCGGGGCCGATCCACAGATCCCAGTGCACGTTGGCCGGGGCCTGCGCCTCGGGCGGACGAACGCCGCCCTGCGGCCAAATCGGGCGGTTCGTCCAGACGTGAACTTCCTTCACGTTGCCCACGGCGCCGGCACGCACCAGCGCGGCGGTGGTCCGCAGCGAGTTGCTGGCCGTGCCCTGGTTGCCCATCTGCGTGGGCACGTTCATTTCGCGAGCGATTTCGCCGAGCTTGCGGGCTTCGAAGATCGTGCGCGTCAGCGGCTTCTGGGTGAAGCAGCCTTTGCCCATCCGCATGGCCAGGGCCGAGGCCGCGGCGTGCATGTGGTCGGGCGTGCTGACCGTCACCGCGTCAACGTTCTTGCCGACTTCGTCAAGCATCTTGCGGAAGTCGTTGTACTTGGCGGCGTTGGGGAAGCTTTTCGAGGCCTTTTCCAGCGTGTTGTCATCAATGTCGCAAATGGCCACAACGTCGCCATGACGCTTGGCATCGCCCGAGTCGCTCGAGCCCTTGCCGCCGACGCCGATACACGCAAAACGGATACGCTCGTTCGCCGACTTGCTGTCAGCGGCCGCGGCACTACCGGCCACGAACACGCCCACGCCGGTCAGGGCCGTGCTCTTCAAAAATCGACGACGATCGGTCAAATACGACATAGCTCAACACTCCTCAGGGGTGGGATGGATGCTAAGGCGGGATTGCTGGGTTTTTGACGTTCCCCCAGCGATAGACGATAATCTCTGCCGGCGCGGCTCGCAACCAGCCGGCCGCCGGGGCGCTGCCAAAAAAATTGCCTGACCGGTGCGAAGCGTTCAATCCGGACGAATCTCGGCAATTTAGCTTGACTGGCGCCGCGCAAGCGCGCAGCATCCTTGCGTAATGCCTTTGAACGTTCGAAATCGTCCTACCCAGCGGCCTCCGCTCTCAACCTGGAAGCGGTAGCGCCCCTTGCCGAGCCAACTTCGAGGTAACTGTATGTCCCGTGTTTTTGCCGCGGCGGTGCTCGTTCTGATTCTCTCGGGCCAAGTGGCCACGTCGGCGGCGGCCGAAGGCTACCGCGCGCCGCTGTTCAACGGCCAAAGCCTCGACGGCTGGCAGGTGACCGGCTGCGACGTCAGCGTCGAAGACGGCCTGCTGGTGCTCAAAGCCGGAGACGGCTTCGTCCGCACCAACGAGCGCCACGCCGACTTCGTGCTCGAACTCGATTGGCGCTCCCGCCGCGCGAATCGTTACGACTCGGGCATTTACATCCGGGCCGACCTGCCGCCCGAGGGCAAGCCCTGGCCGACGCGCTACCAGGTAAACCTGCTCGAGGGAGGCGAAGGCAACCTGCTGGGCCTCAAGGGAGCCACCTCCAAAGGTTTGGCCAAACCCGGTGAGTGGAATCACTTCAAGCTGACCGTCGTCGGCGAGAAGGCCGAATTGGAAATCAACGGCCAGAAAGCCTGGTCGGCAACCGGGTTGGAAAACGCCGACGGCTACATCGGCCTGCAGTCCGAAGTCGATGGCGGCGGTCAATTCGAGTTTCGCAACATCGAATTGACCGATCTGGACTTCGTGCCGCTGTTCAACGGCCAGGACCTTGCCGGTTGGGTCGGCGACACCAAGGGCTACGCCGTGCAAGACGGTTCGGTGGTCTGCCTGCCGCTCGGCGGTCGTCTGTTCACTGAGAAAGAGTACAGCGACTTCGACTTTCGCTTCGATTTCAAACTGTCGCCTGGCGGCAACAACGGCGTGGGCATTCGCGCGCCGCTCCAGGGCGACCCCGCCTACGTGGGCATGGAGATTCAAATCCTCGACGACGGCCATGACCGCTACAAGAACATCTTTCCCTACCAGGCGCACGGTTCGATCTATGGAGTGGTGCCAGCCAAACGGGGCTATCTGACGCCGGCGGGCCAATGGAATCACGAGCAGATCGTGGCTCGGGGACGGCAAGTGACGGTCGTGCTCAATGGCGTGACGATTGTCGACGCCAATATCGACGAGGCCAGCAAGCCGCAAACGATCGATCATAAGGACCATCCGGGACTAGCGCGGACCAGCGGCCATATTGGCTTTCTGGGTCACGGCGCGCGGATCGAGTTTCGTAACATGCGGATTAAGGACCTGGCGGCGCAAAAGTAGACCGAGCATCGCGTACTGGTCTTGCGCGACGGACTGCCCATGACTGCTCCTGGCGGAAAGCGGCGTCACACCTGGGCTCAGCGCTTTCGCTGGGCGGGCCGGGGCGTCTGTCGCGCCGTGCGCTCGGAAGCCAACTTCAAGATTCACCTGCCCGTGGGCGCCGGCGTGTTGCTGTTGGCGGCACTGTTACGCGTGGGACCCACCGGCTGGTGCCTGCTGGTGCTGTGCATCGCCACGGTGCTGGCCGCGGAACTGTTCAACACGGCCATCGAGCACCTGGCCAGGGCCATCACTCGCGACCCCGACGACGAGATTCGCCGGGCCCTCGACACCAGCGCCGGCGCCGTGCTGGTCAGCTCGATCGGCGCGGCCATCGTCGGCGCCCTCGTGCTGGGCTACCGCCTGGCGGCGATCCTATGGTCCTGAGTCATCGGGTCTGCCCGGTCTAAAGTCGCCCGGAGGTCACTTCTTGGTGCGATCCGACTTTGTGAAGTCGACGGTGATCGTTTCGCCTGGCTGGGCATCGACCGTGCGCGAGGCCACATTCCCCACGGTGAACCCGCCCGAGTTGCCCACGGCAACCGGCTTGCCTTGCAGGGCGACGGTCAGCTTGCCCGAGGGAAGCCCAGAGAAAGTGAAGGTGCGCTGGTTCGGATCCAGCCGCAATTCACGCTGAAAGAACTCGGCATCATTGGGCAGCGAAACGGTCACCGTCGAGGCATCGGAAAAGTGCCCACGGTCGATGGTCCCCTGCAGCGTGACAGCGCCGGGATGGACCAGCGTGAGTTGGCCCAGCTCGCGGGCCGACCTGGTTTGCAGATCGTCGAGGCGCGTGGCCGGCACGTCGTCCGACCAGTAGCACAGCCGCAGGGCTAGCCAGGTGGGCACGTCGGCGAAAACGAATTCACCGTCGGTGCCCGTCGTCGCGCTGCGCTGCTCCAGGTAGGTGCTCACCGAGAACAGGTTGTCGTGCATCAGGGCGTACCACGTGAAGAATGGCGTTTCGCTGCTGGCGGCATCCCAGCCTAGGAGCCGCACCTGCACGCCAGCCGCTCCGCGGCCATGGCCGTCGACGATCCGCCCGGCCACGCTGGTCAACTCGCTGGGCTGCAACGGTTGCAGCGCCACTTGAACCGCGGTTTCGGGTTGGGCGGGCCCGGCCTCGATGCGGCCGAACCTTTGCGTTCGGTATCCTGGGGCACGCACGATGACATCGAACACCGTTCCCTGAATGAGACCGTTCAGGGCGAACTCTCCATCAGCTTTGCGAAAATCTTCGCCGGGCGTGATGCGCGACGTCGACAGCCCGCCGGAATTCTTGTCGGTCGGTCGCTGTACGGCGGGGAACGTGATGCGGACATTAAACGCCGGCACGGGCTGCCCCGTCTGGCTATCGGTCACGCGGCCGGCGATGATCGCGGCGGATTGCAACCGCACCACGACTTCGTCATTGCCGTCGAGCGGCAACTTCAAGTCGGTCTGCGCGGAATGATTCTTGGCCGAGATATAGAACGGGCAGTCGGCCGGCAGTGAACTGGAGGCAAAACGCCCCTCGTCGTCGACGCTCAAGCGGCCGCCAATGCCCCCGTCGTTGAACGGCGTGTTGCCGCGAGCATAGTACACCCTGGCCTTGACCGGTTTGCCGGCCTGGTCGACGATTCGGGCGCGAATTCGGTGTCCTGGCTGCAAGACAAATTCGATCGGCTCACTGGGATTACGCGTGGAGTTGTCGAGCGTCGTGGCCTGGGGCGCGAAGCCCTCGGCGCGAACGCTCAGATGCACGTCGCGTTGGTGTCGCTCGAACAGTCTCTCGATGCGAAAGTTCCCTTGCGCGTCGCTCGTGGCCTCGCGCGTGTCGCTGGTGGATCGTCCGAGATTGATGATCTTCGCGCCGGCAATCGGATTGCCGGCCTCGTCAACGATTCGGCCGATCGCGACTCCACCGTCGGCTAGTTTCTTGAGTCGATAGGGCTCGATTTCAACCGGCTCGGGACCGGTCAGTGTGAGACTTCGCGGGTGAGCATCGTAGCCAGTGTGCCAACCGTTGAGCTGCAGCGGAGTGTTGAGCGGCAAGTTGCCGAGCCGGAAACGACCCTGCTCGTCTGACTTCGTGTCGTCGAACTGGTTGAGCTGTTGATTCAGCGGATGGATGGCGACACCGGCCCCCGCCACGGGCTGGTCGTGTTCGTCGACCACCCGTCCCGTGATCTCGCCACCGGCTTGCAGGCTGACCGCCAGTTCCGTCTCGGGCGCGGTGAGCTGCAACTGGTGAAACTGGCACGCATGCCCCGGCGCAAAGATCTCGACGTGCCAGCTCTCGGCCGTCAGCCCCGGTACGACCACTTCGCCATGTTCGTCTGCCGAGTAACCGTCGCGATTGTCGATCCAGCGAAAACGCACGCTCGCGTCGGGCAGCGGTTTGCCGGATTCGGCCGACGTGACTCGCACGCGCAAGATAACGCCTGGTTTGAGCGCGAGCTCGAGGTTTCTGGAGGGTTCGCCCTGGGTGTTCAGGTCCACCGGCTCCGTCTGGTAGCGCTCGGTGCGCGACGACTTGTCGTCGAGAAAAGCCACCGCACCATAGTTGCCCGGCGGCACGTCGTCGAACTGAAACGTCCCATCGGCGGAACTGCGCGCGTGCCGGGTCTTGAACGGCAACGTGTTGTCGTCCCGGGCCCGCAATCGCACTTCGGCATTCTCGGCCGGCTTGCCGGTGGCGGCGTCGATCACTCGGCCGCGGATCGTGCCGTTTTTCGAGGGGGTTGGTTTCGAGTCAGTCTTGGTTGCCGATGGAGCGGCTGCCGCTGACGGGGTGCCTGGGCTGGGCTTGGGATCGACCGCGCCGCGCGCCTCCCATTGGATCGTGCCGGCGGCAAGAATCGCCACGGCGGTGGCTGCGATCAGCCAACCACGTCGATTACTCGAAATGCGAACGAGCCGACTGGCACGGTCGTCAAGCAGCGCTACGACGCGCCGCTGGAGCGTCCGCGATCGGCCGAAAAACGAGACGGCGCTGGCCAACTGGTCGCCGCGAATCGATCCGCTGGCCAGATCGACCAAGGTTTCCGCGTAGTCGGCCGGATCAAAGGCCTGCAGCACCTGATTGTCGCACACAGTTTCGCGGCTGTTGTCGAGCAGCCGGCCCAGCACTTGAACGAGCGGCTGCGGCCACCAGAGCGCGGCGGTGAGCTTCTGGGCAAACTGCCAGCGCAAATGCCAGAGCGCCGCGTGAGCCGACTCGTGCACCAGCACTTGAGCGAGCCGCTCGGGCGACAGCTTGTCGAGCCACTCTTGAGGTATCAGAATCGTGGGCCGCAGCAGCCCACCCACGGCAGCGGCGCTCAGCTGCGTAGTGGCCCGCACCGTGCATCGTTGCCGCAAGCCGCACGTTGCGGCGGCCGCGCGCAAGGCCGTTTCGACCCGGGCATCGTCGACCGCTGTCGAACGGCTAAGCAACTCGCGCCAGCGGAGGTTGCCGTGGCCGAGTCGCACGAGCAATAGCAGCGCACCGGCCGCCCAGGCGAGTGTCAACCAGCCGGCAAGCTCCAATCGGTCGGTCGGGTGCGCGGTCGGCAGTAGCGGTGGTGCCGTCATTTGCGAGTGGCCGAGCGGTGTCGTGGCGGGGCCTGCCGGTTCGGCCGGCGCAAGGACCGCGCCGCTCCGCATCGCAGGTGGTGCCGCTGCAGAGACGACGGGCATTTCCGGAGTGACCGCGACGGAATTGGATGCCGGCGGCACGATTTCCAACCGCAGCCAGTGCCACGTGCGGCCGAGTGTGAGCGAGGCGATCGGCAGGATCCATAGCCCCACGAGCGTTGCGCAGCAGACCGCGTGGCGCAGCGCGGCGCGCCGACTGCCGGCGGCCCAACTGGCCACTAGGCCAAAGGCGAGCCAAACCGCGGCCGCGAGCCAAAGCGGAGCGAGCAACCAACCGCACATCGAGAGCCACTGAACGGGACTCATCGCTCGGTCCTCCGTTTGCGCTGGATCAATTGGCGCAGCCGCTCGGTCTCGGCGGCCGAGAGCTTGCGGCCATCGAGCAGCGCCAGCAGAAAGTCTTCCGGTGAGCCGCTGAATACCGTGTCGACGAATTGACGCGCCATGTGCGCGAGCGTGGCTTGGCGCTCGCGGGCAGCCGAAAAACGCTGGATGGGCCCGTCGTCGTGCCGCGGGAGCCACCCCTTGCGGTCCAGCCGCTCCATGAGCGTCAGCACGGTATTGCGGGCCACGGCACGGTTTACGGCAAGCGTCGTCCAG
>CAZPED010000005.1:0-21771 GCA_964585335.1 uncultured Planctomycetaceae bacterium
CCGCTTTTCGTCGCTCAGCTTGCGGCCGCCCTGCCGGCGCACCTCGACCAGAATGTCGCGCGCGCTGCGAAAGTAAGCCACGGCGGCCGCCTTCTCGGGCACCGTGCGGGCCGCGTGGTCGGCGATCTGTTCGTCGAGCCGCGCGATCAGCCACTCGACGTCCGACTGCCGATAAGGCAGGTTGCCTCCCAAGCAGACGTAAACGGGGTTCGTATGCGATTCGGCAGCCGAGCTGCCGCTGGGTGCGCGGGCGAATGCCCGGGCGGCGATCCAACTCGGCTCGGTCAGGTCCAGCTTGGCATCGAGCGCAATGGCCTGCGGCGCCGTGTCACTTGCCGGGAGCTTGAGCTCTTTGACAACCTGACCATTGACGATCAGTTGCACGTCGGTGACCGGGGCCGCGGGGCTTTGCACCTCGACGTGGGCTTGGACGGCGCGGGGCGCCACGGTTTCGGTCGCGATCACGTCGCCCGGCAACTTGCCGTCAACGGTGAGCGTCAGCAGCGGACCACTGGTCATGAAGCTGCGGCCGGCCGCGGCGCCGCGCAGCCAGGCGTCGAACGTTGGCTCACCTTCGATGTGCACGTAGGTACGGCAGTCGCCCAGTTTGCGGCAAGCGGGATAATCGCAAGCGCCAATACCGGGAAAGCGAAAGCCGGCGCCGAGCAGGTGATACCAGCCGTCGAGCCCAATGCCGCGATAGATGCCGAACTGCAGCAATTCGACGCCGTCGATATGTTCTTGCACGGCATCGGCCCAGATCTCTTGTGCGTAGCCGCCGTGGGCCTGAAAGGCGAAACCGCCCTGAGCGCGGGTTTCGGCCGCTAGCGCGCCGAACATCGGTCCGACGTTGGGGTCGACCTTTTTGCCTTCGAGCACCAGGCGATCGCGACCCAATAGCAGCATGTGGCCCAGCAGTCCGCTGCGGTATTCCTGGCCCGAGATGATCTGATAGGGACCGCGCCGCGCGACCGAGGCCATACCTAGCCCGCGCAATTGCGGCGTGACCAGTTCGGGCATCAGGCCCGGGTAGCCGCTGGTGTTTTCGTTGTAGCAAAGGATCATTCCCAGGCGGATGTCCTCGGCTTCGAGCAGATCGAAGATGGTTTTTTCGTCGGCGTCGCTGGTGCGAATGAAGTGCAAGTGCGGATCGCCCGAGTGCCAGCCGGCCTGGGCCAGCGGCGCGGCGTGTTCAAGGGTCAGCTGCTGCTCATGTTGCTGGCCAGCTTCCAGTTGCACCACGGTGGTTGCCGGTCGAAACTCGAAGCCTTTAGCGGCTTCGATCCGGACGGTGCCGGCGGGAACCTCGACCGCGCATTCGCCAAGCGTGTAGAAAAAGTGGCCGAAGTAGCGAATCGGCGCTTTGCCAGGCCGGTTGCCGGCCAGCGTCTCGGGCCAGGTGCCTACCAGGCTGAAGGCCTTCAGCGGGTTGTTCTGCGGCTGATAGTAGTTTCCGTCCGGGCCGATGACGTTGACGCGGCAGGCCGTGGGCTTGCCGGTGCTGCTATCGAGCACTTTGATGCGTAGCGTCGCGGTTTGGTTGCCCGTGGCCGTGGCCGGCTGGCCGGGCCGGTCGAAACCAGCGGGAGTGAAAATCAGCGCCTCGTCGGCGGCATTGACCGGCGTCTTGTCGAACTGCCCACGCTGAGCCTGCGCCTGGGGAGCCGATAACAGGGCGATTGTGCCAACGCACAAGCAGCAACTGGCAAATCGAAGGCGCGCGGCAAAACGGCACGGACGCATGATGGGCACTCGCGGAGTGATGAGCAGGCGGGAACGCTGGGCTTGGCCGGGCCAGGGGGCCCCGCCAGGCCGAGTGCCATGCTACATTGCCTCCGCGCGGCCCGCAACGAGCGGCGCCAAGCGAGCGGCTACTGCCCAGCCGCCCCCGAGTCGCTCTTGGCGATCGGCTGCTCGGCCGCAGGCACCGTGGCGTAGTAACCCACCAGCATTTCTTCCCACGATTGCAGCCCGAACCGCACGGTGGCCGAGGGGTCGGGATTCCAGGGATTGCTGTCCGAGTTGTCGAAGTGGGCCGTGCAGAGCAACCGCGTTCCCTTGGGCAGGAATTTTGGTTCGGCCAAATCGTAGCGCAACTGCCAATTGAAATCGTAACGCGGCACGTCGAGCAGCACCTCCTTGGTGCCGTCCGGATACTCGGCCTCGAAGCGGAACGACTTGCCGCGATAGTGCATGTGCGGGAAGAGGTTCAACAGCAGCGTATCGCGCAAGAAACGGGTGCTGGCCACGGCCTGATAGTCTTCGGCGCCCGGGGGAATTTTGAGCGCGGGGTTCACGGCCATGCCGTAGCCGACGCGCCGCTTGATCTTGGCCGGATCGGCGAGCTTCAGGCCCACGTAGCTGCGGTCGGCCTGTGCCATGCCGTTGGGCGTGTAGTGAGTTTGTATGACGAACTTCGAGCCCTTTTCGATTTTGTAGGCCGAGCCTTCAGGGTAGCGCCAGGGATTCATTCCCGGCGCGTAGATCGAAATCATCTTGCCCTGTGCCTGCGCTTCTTCCAGCCGATCGAGCTGCACACCGGGCGGCACGGCAAACAGCACCACGTGATGCACCACGGCCACGTTGCCCGGGCGGGCTTCGGCCATGCTGATCCACAGGTCTTCCTTGACGTTCGGCTCGACGACGAAGTACTGATAGTCGACCGTGCCTTCGGCGGGCACGGTGTACGACTCGGGCATGTGATAAACGATATCTGGCTGACCCATCCGCCAGCCGGTGGTGAACTTGGGCGCGGGGGGCAGGTCGACCGGATCGCCCTGCGGGCAACCGTCGTCGACCCAGGCCAGCACGGGCTGCTTTTCGTCGGCCGTCAGGCTGCAATCGTTCGAGAACTTGCCGTACATCGGGCTGGCCAACCAGGGTGGCATGCGGTTCTCGCTGACCACCTGGCGAATGTTGTCGGCAAAGCCCACCACCTCGTCGTAGGTCGTCAGCGGGAAGGGGGACAGTTCGCCTTCGCGATGGCATTCGACGCAGCGGCGGTTGAAGATCGACGCCACGTGACGACTGTACGTCAGCTGCCCCTTGGGCTCGATCTTGCGCGTGCGGGCAATCAGGCAGCCGGTAAATGGCGTCGACGGCTGCGAGATCTCTTTGCCGGCCAAAAGCTCTTCGAGCGCGGTGGCCAGGTCGCGTTGGCTCGGCTTGCCCTTTTGCACGCCCACCAGAAACTGGTCGTCGATGCGGCCGTGATAGCGCACTTTCCGCTCGCGATCGAGCACGAACACCTCGGGCGTGCGCGTGGCGCCGAGCTTGTCGGCCAGCACGTTGCCGGCGTCTTTGAGCAGCGGAAACGTTACCTGGTAGGCCTGCACGTAATGCGCGATCTTGGTCGGCGTGTCGTGTGAGTTGGCGTCGATGCCCAACAGCACGATGCCGCGCTCGCTCCAGGCGCGGGCCATCTCGCTGAGCCGCGGGGCATAGATGCGGGCCAGCGGGCAATCGGCGCCCAACATCACCAGCACCACGGCCTGCTTGTCGCGGTACTGGTCGAGCGTGTGTTGGTTACCATGAAAGTCGCGCAGCGAAAAGCCGTCGATCGTTTTGCCGACCAGCGGATCGTCGGCCGCTGACAGCCGGACGCAAATCGACGCCAGGAAACAAAACGCCAGGGCCGCCGCTCGCAGATTCTTCGACATGGCATCCTCGCGGGCAGTTGAGAGTGTTAGCGATCGAGCGAGCGCTGTGGGCTCACGCGGCCTCTCTCCGTTCGAGCCTAATAGAGCACAAACCGATGCACGGCACCAAGCCGAGTAGCCGGCCTATTTTCGCCCCAGTTCGATCCACGAAGTTTGCGTTATCAGGTTGTCGAGCGACGCGAACGAAATGGCGGCGTTCGTGGCAAACCGGGGAGTCGAGTTGGCCGGAAACGTTGCTAGCGTCGCGTCGCCCACCAGAAACACGTTGAAATCGCGCGACAAGTTCTGATAGCCGGCCGTCGTTTTGCAAAAACACATGTCCGTGGCGTAACCCGTCAGCAGCACATGGCGGATACCCTGCGATTGCAGGAATTGTTTCAACGGTTCGTAACCGGCAGCGTCGTAAATCACCACGTCGTCCGGCTCCACGTCCACGTCGCGGGTGACCGGAATCGGCAAGTCCCAAAATCCGGCGTTGTTGAACTTGGGGCCGGCATCCAATCCACGGAACTGGCGAAAGTAATCGACCACCGGCAGCTCGCTGCCCAGCTTGAGCTTGTCGGGCACACTCTGCCCCTCGTAGCGAAACGCGTTCAGCCTGGTCGCCAACTCGACCGCCCCCTGGCGGCGCTCTTCGGCGCCGGGCGTGTGGCTGAATGAGCGGTAGAGCTTGCGGCGAATCGGGTCTTCGCTGCCCGGCAAGCTGTACATGACCAGAGCCGCCTTGCCCCGCAGACGCTTGAGCAGCGGGTTGATCACTTCACGGGTATGGCGGGCCGCCAGGTGGTTTTTTTCCGGTGTGCAAAAGTCGGCCGCGCCGGCCGGCTCGGGAGTGCGCCAGCCCGAGCCGTCGTCGACACCCCAGGGGTGTACCATGATCACGGCCGTTTTGGCCGCTTGCAGCCGATTGGGCATCTCGATGATGCCGCGGGCATTGTAACTGAAGCGCCAAGCACGAACGTGCAAGTCGGCCTGCGGATCGTCGGCCAAGAGCGGCGCTTGGTAGCGCACGCTTTCGCGCACCGGTTCGACGAACTCGGGATGATCGGCCAGCAGCGGCGGCGGATCGACCAGCCGCGTCAACCGGTTCTCGTAAAGCCGCGTTGGCTCCTCGCCGCCCGCTGGCGACAGCCCAAGGCTTGCGACGGCCCAGCCGCAGCAGCAGATCCAGTGCGTCCAACGACGTACGTGCATTGAGGCTGTCTCCCCCGAGCTGAGCGGCTATTGCGGCGCGGCTAGCGCATTTCGTCGGGCCGCCGCGTGAGCGCGAAATAGATAACGTAGAACCAGGAGAAGATGCCGGCGATGATGGCCAGAATGATCGATTTGTTCCGCTGCCAGGAACAAACGATGGCTAGCGCCGAGCCCAGGCCAATGCCGTTGTAAATGATTGGCCGACCCACTTCGACGACTTCGGCAAGGAGCATCGTGGCATTCTCCTGGAGAGGTTGGGCGCCGACCGGCCCCGCCTGGCCGACCGCTGGCGGTCCATCATAGCACCGCCACCGCCGGGCTCAACGATTTTTGACCCGCTGGCAACCCGCGTCACTGTCAAACTAAAATGACCGGCAATCGATCGAGTCAACACGGTTTCAGTCGTCAGGCCACCGGCCGGTAGTCGTCGGGCCGACATAGCGAGGTCCCGTTGGGAATTTACGAAGATCTGGGGTTACGGCCAATCATTAACGCGTCGGGCGCCGTCACCCGGCTGGGCGGAGCACCGATGAGCGCGGCCGCGCTCGATGCTTTCCGCGAGGCGGCCGGACAGTGCGTGCCGATCGAACAGTTGCAAGCCGCCGCCTGCCGGGCCATTGCCGCCGCCACGGGGGCCGAAGCCGGGCTGGTCACGGCCGGCGCCAACGCCGCGCTGACGCTCGGCGCCGCAGCGATTCTGACCGGCGACGATCTGGGCCGTATGGAGCGATTGCCCTTTACCGAGGGTTTTCCCAACGAGTTCGTCGTGGCCCGCGAGCACCGCAACAGCTACGACCACGCCGTGCGCGCCGCCGGGGCCCGGCTGGTCGAGGTCGGCTATCACGAAATCATTGCCGGCTCGGGCGTGCGCCGCGCCGAGGCTTGGGAATACGAAGCGGCTTTCGGGCCGCGCACGGCGGGCGTGTTCTATGTGCTCTCGCCCGGCTCGCAGCCGCCGCTGGCCGACGTGGTGCGCCGCGCGCATGCTCATCATTTGCCGGTACTGGTCGACGCCGCCGGCGAGTTGCCGCCGCGCGATAATCTCAAGGCGATCGTTGCCGCGGGGGCCGACCTCGTGGTCTTTAGCGGCGGCAAGGCCATTCGCGGCCCGCAGGCCACGGGCATTCTGTGTGGTCGCAAGTCGCTGGTCGGCGCTGCCGCCCTGCAAATGCTCGACATGGACGACCACTGGGAATTGTGGCAGCCACCCGACGCCTGGTTCGAGCCGGGGCAACTGCGCGGCATGCCGCGTCACGGCATCGGCCGCGGCTACAAAGTTGCCAAGGAACAGATCGTGGCTCTGCTGGTCGCGCTCAAGATGTTCGCCAGCGGCCAGTACGACCGCGAAGTGGCCGAGCAGCGCCGCCGCCTCGATCGCATTGCCGATCAGTTAGACTCGGTGGCGGCCAGTTGCCGCATCGAGCAGGGGCATGCCGAGAGCCTGCCGCTGCTGATCGTTAGCGTCGACGAGGGCCGGCTGGGCCGCACCGCCTTCGAAGTCTGCCGGGCGCTACGGGCCGGATCGCCGCCTTGTTACCTCGGGCACGGCCGCCTGGGCGATGGCCAACTGGTCGTCAATCCGCTGCACCTGGCCGACGAGTCGGCCGAGCTGCTGGCCCGACGGTTGCGCGAGGAATTGGCCCCTTAAAGCCGGGGACGACTCTCGCCCTCCTGGCCGCGCGAACCCTCAGACGAGTTTGTATCGCGCCGCCGGGCGATTTATCGTAGCGGGCAGGGGACAAGGTTCTGATCGGAGCTTGGTCGGGAGAGTTGCGCCTATGAACGCTACCTGGGTTCGCCGTTGTCAGTGGGGCGTTCTGCTGGCGCTGCTGAGCGTCGCCGGCTCGCTCGGGCATGCGGCCGATCTGTTCGAAGTGGCTGTGCAGACGGACGTGATGGTGCCCATGCGCGACGAGAAGAAGTTGGCCACGGACGTTTACCTGCCGGCCCGCGACGGCAAGCCGGTCGAGGGTAAGTGGCCCACGATCTTGATGCGTACCCCTTACAGCAAATCGGGCGGCAAGGCCGACGGCGAGTATTTTGCCGCGCGCGGCTATGCGTTCGTGGCTCAGGACACGCGCGGCCGCTACGGTTCCGAGGGCACTTGGAACATGCTGGTCAACGATGGCCGCGACGGCGTCGACACCTGCCAGTGGATTGCCAACCAGGGCTGGTCGGACGGCAAGGTAGGCACGATTGGCACTTCATACGTTGGCGGCACCCAGCACGCGATCGCCCTCGAACAGGCGCCGCAATTGGTCACGGCAATACCGGTCGACGCGATGTCGAATCTAGGCTACCAGAGCATGCGCAATGCGGGCGCGTTCGAGCTGCGATTCTGGAACTGGATCATGAGCATTGCCGCGCCGCAAGGCAGTCGGCAATCGCGCGACCCAGCCACGGCCGCCATGCTCAAGGAAATGAAGGATCACCGCCGCGAGTACCTGCTGCGCTTGCCGCTGCGGGCCGGCACCACGCCGCTCAAGCATGCTTCGGAATATGAAGCCTGGCTGGTCGAAGCCATGGGGCACGGCGTCAACGACGTGTTCTGGCGGCAGAATAACATCATCGACTATGCCAACCAGTACAAAGACATCCCGCTGTACCTGGTGGGCGGCTGGTACGATTCGTGGGCCGGCAACACCACGGCCAACTTCATGGCGTTGCGCCCGGCCATCAAGGGTCCGGTCTACCTGATCATGGGCCCTTGGACCCACGGTGGCCAAGGCGCATCGCAGCACGGGCAGGTCTCGTTTGGCGCCGACGCGGCGATTGCCGACCCCCAAGCCTGGCGGCTCGAGTGGTACGACCACTGGCTGAAGGCCATCGAGAACAAGGTGGGCAAGGAGGCGCCCTTTGCCACCCCGGTGCGGATTTTCGTGATGGGCTCGGGCGATGGCCGCAAGACCTCCGACGGCCTGCTCAACCACGGCGGCTTCTGGCGCGACGAGCAAACTTGGCCGCTAGAGCGGGCACGGCCGACGCCGTTCTATCTGCATCCGCGCGGTCTGCTTTCGACCAATCCACCCGGCAGCGATGGTGGCGTGACTCGCTTGCGGTTTGACCCGGCCAACCCCGTGCCGACCATTGGCGGCAACATTTCGTCGGGAGATGGCATTCTACTGGCGGGGGCCTGGGATCAACGCGGCGGACCGCACGTCTGGAACTTTCCCGAGCCAATTCCAATTTCGGCCCGCAACGACGTGCTGGTGTTTCAATCGCCGCCGCTCGAAGCCGACACCGAGGTGACGGGCGAAATCGTCGTGAAGCTCTGGGCCTCGTCGACCGGGCGCGACACCGACTTCACGGCCAAGCTGATCGACGTCTATCCGGCCTCGCCCGACTTTCCCGGCGGTTTCGACCTGAACATTGGCGACGGCATCGTTCGTGCCCGCTTTCGCGACTCGCTCAAGGAAGAGTCGTTGTTGCGTTCCGGCGAAGTCTACCCAATGACGATCAAACTCTACCCCACTTCGAACGTGTTCAAACGGGGCCACCGCATCCGCGTGGACATTTCGAGCAGCAACTTCCCGCGGTTCGACGTCAATCCGAATACGGGGGAGCCGCTCAACAAGCATCGCGGGCTGCGCGTGGTGGCCAACACGATTTACCACGATGCCGAGCGGCCGTCGCAGATCGTGCTGCCCATCGTGCCGCGGGCCCCCGCGCCGGCGAAGTGAGCATCAGGCGCCTGGTCCGGGAAAGTGTACCCAGGTCATGGCGTGTACTTCGTCGAGCGACGTGGTGCCGTCGACAACCTTGGCCAGCCCGGCGGCCTGCAGGCTGCGCGTGCCGTTGGAGCGGAGCAGGTCGCGCAGCTCCTCTTCGGAGCAACCGCGTTCGATCGCCTGGCGAATCGTGCGGTTCGGCAACGCTACTTCGAACACGCCCACTCGTTCGAAATAGCCTCGGTGCCGGCATTGGGCACAGCCAACGGCCTGGTAGTGCGACTCGGGCGGTTCGAGCCCCGCGTCGAGAAAGATCTGCCGGTCGGCCTCGGACAGCGGCACTTGTTTGCGGCAGTGCGGGCAGAGCCGGCGGACGAGGCGCTGCGAGATGATGCCGGTCAGGTTGCCGGCCAGCGAGCGGTTGTCGATGTGCAGATCGCGCAGGGCGGTGATGGTCGAAGCCACGTCGCGCGTGTGCAGCGTGGTGAATACGTATTTGCCGCTGCTGGCGGCCCGCATGGCGATTTCGGCCGTTTCCGCGTCGCGGATTTCGCCGACCAGCACGATGTCGGGATCCATCCGCAGCAAGGTCTTCAAGCCGCTGGTCATCGTCACGCCGTGGCGCGGGTCGACGGCCATTTGCCGCAAACCCGGCAATTGGTATTCGACCGGGTCTTCCATGGTCACGATGTTCCGGTGGCCGTCGGCCAGCGTGTAGACCATCGAATAGGCCGTCGTGGTCTTACCCGATCCGGCGGGTCCGGTAACCAGCACGACGCCTTCGCCCAGCCGCAGCATCTGGCGGAGCCAGCCGAGCGGTTCGGCGGTCAGTCCGAGGCTGTCGAGTGAGCGGAGCAGCTGTCCGCGGTCGAGCAGCCGCAGGGCCACTGACTCGCCGCCAACGACCGGCACCTTGGTGATCCGCACTTCGTAGCCGCCGGTGGCCGAATCGAGGCTCAGCCGTCCTTCCTGCGGACGGAACGGATCGGCAATATCGAGCTCGGCCAGAATCTTGAATTGCGCGATAAGCGGCTGCGCCACCTCGCGGTGCAAGCGGCAAAAATGTTCGAGTCGCCCATCGACGCGAAAGCGGACTTCCGAGCCGTCGTCGATCGGGTCGAAGTGTACGTCGGTAGCCCGGGCGGCGACGGCTCGCCGCAGCAACTCCACCGCGTTCGAGCGGTCGAGCTTGGCTCCCGCGTCGTCGACGGCTCGAAACTCGACCGGCTCGATTGCGGGCGCGGGAGTGTCGAACACCGACAGTTCCGCGTCGGGCGGCAGCTTCAGGCTGATCACGGGGCAGGGGGCCTGGCGAATGACCGCTTCGGCGACGCTGCCCATCAGAAACCGCCGCCAGCCGCTGCGGCCGGCCGTGGCCATCACGATCAAATCGATTTGCTCGGCCAGCGCCATGCGAAGGATTTCGGCCGCCGGGTCGCCGCGGAGCTTGCGAAACTCGTGCGCGACCGGTTCCTCGCCTTCCCGCGTCACGGTGGTCAGCAGTGCGAGCAAGCCGGCCTCTTCCTGGTCCATGTCGACCGTGGGCGGACCCACTTCGGCCAGTGGCGGCACCGAGGGTGGCTCGATGTGGGCCACGATTAGCGTGGCGCCGGCCGGACGCGCCAACGATACGGCATAGCGCAGCGCCGCGTTGCTGGCCGCAGAGTAGTCGGTCGGAAACAGAATCTTCTTAACCATGGACGATCGCGTCGAACGCTCCGGGGAGAATTGCCAGGCAACGTACGAAATTGGCGGTTGCTAGCGCAACGTCTCTTCGGCGGCGCCTCGCGGCGACTCGCGCTCCAGCAGCCGGCCCACGTCGCGCATTTCCTCGCTGATCAGCAGCACGATGTCGTCGAGCGTGACGATGCCCGCCAGGCGGCCCTTCTTGTCGACAACGGGCAGGCGGCGGAACGCGCCGCTTTGCATCAGCGACAACGCCAGCTCGATTGGCGTGTGCTCCGAAACTGTCTTGGGATAGGGCGTCATTACGTCGCACACGGGCGTGGTAAAGGCGTCTTTCGAGCCAGCGATGACCCGAACCACCAGATCGCGATCGGTGACGATGCCCAGCGGCGTGCTGTCGGCATCGACGATGACCAGCGCGCCCACGGTGCGCTGATGCATCCGCTCGGCGACTTGAAAAACGCTTTCGTTCGGCTCGGCGGTATCGACGTCACGTTGACAGATGCGTTCGATCGGCATGGCAAGTTCCTCCGCGACGATGACGGCATGGCACATCCCCGGCTCGTCACGTGCGGGGAGCGTGCTCTAGGGCCTGGTCACAATTTCGTTTTGCTTACGTTTCCACCGGCAGCACGATCACGGCCCGCGTCGTGCCGCGAATGACGCGTTCGGCGGTGGTGCCGAACAGGAGTTTTTCCAGGGGCTCGGTGCGTCCCGATTTGCCCATGATGATGGCGTCGACCTGGAAGTCGTCGGCCTTGCGGAGGATTTCCAGGAATGGCACCCCTTCAGAAACGATGGTTTGCACGTCCACCTTGCCGGAAGCCAGTTCCTTCAATTCGGCCAGGCTGCGCTCGGCCCGTTGCCGCAAGGCCTTGACGATCTTGTCGTGCGATTCCAGTTCCAGGTCGGCGACCAGCTGCACGACCGCCGGATCGATGGCGTGCAGCACGAACAGCGCCGCGTCGTCGCCCCGCACCAGTTCCAGTGCCTGTTGGTACACGCCGCGCGAGATCGGCGAGAAATCAACCGGCACCAACAGCGTGTTGAACTCCAGCATGCTCAGAGCCCCTGTTCAGCGAGCCGCGGCGGCCTCGGCGGGGTAGCGATACACGGCCGCCAGCCGCGAACCACCCGCTGCGGCCTCGACCTGGTAAACCATGCCGCCATGCGTGAGCACTTCGGCGATAGTCCGACTGACGAGATCCTCGCGGCCCGGCGCGGGACTGCCCGCAACGTGCGCTTCGGCCGTGCCCTCGTCGAATGTACCCCAGGCCTGCGCGCCGCGCGGCACGACCAGCGTTTCGACCCGGCCTTCGTGCGCGGCGCGAAGAATCGCCGCCAGCTCGCTGGCGCTTGCCGAGTGCGCGGCGGGCGGCGCTGCCAGGGACAAAGCGCGCGCTACCGGCTCGTCGAACAGAGGCGCCAGCGCTGCAAGCGCCTCGGCATGCAGTTGCTGGGGGCTGAGAAGATCGGCGTTCCCCGCAATATGCGTCTGCGCCAGGTGCGTGTACGTGTTCACTTCGCGATAGATGGGAAACAGATAGTCGACTCCGGCGAAGACGACCGGCTGGTGCTTGCCCCGCAAGAAGCTCGCCAAAGCCTCGTCGATCATGCGGAAGTATTCCTGCACTTCCTCTTTGGCCTTGTCGGCCGCACCGCCGTCGCCGTGCACCGAAACCAGCCGGGCACCAGACTTCTGCACGAACAGGTGCGCTTGAAAGACTCGCTCGGGCTGATGATAGTTCAGCGCGTTGATCAGGTTCTGCGGCAGCCCCTTGACTTCTACCGTGTGTTCTCCGAACCGGTCGCCTTCGAGCATCCGCACCTTGTTCTGGCTGACCGCGAGCACATAGAAGCCGGGATTGTGCAGTAGCGGCACCAGCGGAGCGATCTGAAAGTGCCGCGCCACGGTGACCGCCGGCTCGACTTCGATCGGCAAATGAAACCAGCGTGGCTGGGCTCCCTCGGTCAGGAACAACGCTAAGCCGCGCTGACGGCCGCTCCAAAAGTCCGGGTCGGTCACCAGCGCCTGGGCCGAACCTAGCAACGCGTGCACTTCGCGCGGGCTGCGGCCGCTGGCCAGCAGTTGACGCTCGGCCTCGGCCAGCAAGTTTTTCAGCTGAATCGGGTCCTGGCCGATTTCTTCTTTTTGGCGGTGCGTGGGCAGATACACCGAAACCGCGCCGTCATGGACTTGCCCAGCCAGATCGTCCAGTTCTTTTCGCGTGATGGTACCCATGACAACGTCTCCCGTTCAGTGACCTTGTGGCGCTTTGCCGTGATTCCGCTAGAACGAATCGCAATCGGTATGCCATTGAGTATTGAGGGCAGCTTGTCGCGCGCGACAGCTTCACGCAGAATGGCCGCACGTTCGGGCATGCATCCATGCTGGTAACGGTTTGCGACGCGGCAGCGCGCGG
Organism: uncultured Planctomycetaceae bacterium; assembly: GCA_964585335.1. Taxonomy (GTDB): domain Bacteria; phylum Planctomycetota; class Planctomycetia; order Pirellulales; family PALSA-1355; genus CAZPED01. The sequence goes on from CAZPED010000005.1 coordinate 12,631, forward strand.
CCGTGATTGAAAAGCGGCGCCGCGCTTGGACCCGGAAGTCGAGTTGCTTCTGTGACTGGTCCGCCCAGGGGGGTGAGCGATAGGGCGCGCTGGGCTGCCTGCTGCTCGGCCGCCAGCCGCCATTGGGGGCGATTAGCGGGCGTAAGTCATTGCCCCGCATCCTCGTTCGTCAATTTGGCAGTAAGCGCGCGGCTGGGTGCTTCGCGCGAGCGGCGCTCGATATAATTCACAGGCCCTTCCACGAGTTTCCTCGTTCCGTGCGTTCCCAGGACCCGAATCTCGATTTTTTTGCCCGGAGCGCCACTGTCATGCGACGACGCCAGTTTCTCGCCGCGACCGCTTCGACCCTTGCCGCCACTGCACTTGGCCACGGCCGCGCGCGAGCCGCCGATCACAAGCATGCCGCGCATTGCTATGCATCGCCTCAAGAGGCGATGCGATCGCCGCGCGAACAATTGATGTTCGTTACCGCGCTGCGCGTGGGCATTCGAGACGACCAGCCTGATTACCTGGCCGTGGTCGACCTCGACCCGGCGTCGCCGACGTACAGCAAGGTAGTGCGGCGGGTGGTCATGCCCTCGCCAGGGGACGAACTGCATCACTTTGGCTGGAACGCGTGCAGCAGCTGTCCGGTCGATGACGGCTTGCTGCGGCGATACCTGATCGTGCCCGGCCTGCGGTCGAGCAACATTCACATCGTTGACGTCAAGGATCCGCGCCAGGCTACCGTCATCAAGACGATCCCTGGAGAAGAGATTGCCCGGCAGACGAATCTGAGTGCCCCGCATACGGTGCACTGCCTACCGAACGGGCAAATCATGATTTCGATGCTCGGCGATGCGCAAGGCAACGCGCCGGGCGGGTTCCTGCTCGTCGATCAGGATTTCAAGCTCGTCGGCCGCTGGGAGCCGCCCGCTAGCGGCATGCAGTTCAACTACGACTTCTGGTATCAGCCGCGGCGCAACGTGATGATCTCCAGCGAATGGGCTGCGCCCAACACATTTCGCGGCGGGTTCGATCTCAAGGACGTCGAGGCTGGCAAATACGGCCACTCGGTCTGCTTTTGGGATTGGAAGGAGCGGAAGCTCGTCAATCGCGTCGATTTGGGCCCGCAGGGGCTTATTCCGCTCGAGGTCCGCTTTCATCACAACCCGGCCAGCAGCGACGGCTTCGTGGGGGCAGCTCTCAGCAGCACCATGTGGCGCTGGCACGAGGTGGACGGCCAGTGGAAGCTCGACAAAGTGATCGACGTCGAGGCCGTGCCGCACGCCAAGTGGCCTTTCCCCGTGCCGGGGTTGATCACCGACCTGGTGCTGTCGATGGACGATCGATTCTTATACTTCTCCAATTGGTTGCACGGCGATCTGCGTCAATACGACGTGAGCGATCCGGCGCATCCCAAGCTCACCGGCCAGCTGTGGCTGGGGGGTGTGCTTGGGCGGGCCGGGAAGTTCCGCGGCCGCGATCTGGCTGGCGGTCCGCAAATGCTGCAACTGAGCCTCGACGGCAAGCGGCTCTACCTCACCACTTCGCTTTACAGCAGCTGGGACAACCAGTTTTACCCCGACATGGCCCGGCAAGGCTCGGCGCTGCTGCAAGTCGATTGCGATACCAATCGCGGCGGCATGCAACTCAACGATCGGTTCTTCGTCGACTTTGGGGCCGAGCCCGACGGTCCGGCGCGCGCTCACGAGATGCGCTTCCCGGGCGGCGACTGTACTTCGGACATCTTTGTGTGAACATCGCGAAGAGTGAACTGGTCATGGATAAACCGCTGGTCGATTATCATCGCTACGACGAAATTGGCATCGTCACGCTCAACAACCCCCAGCGGCGCAACGTGCTGTCGCGCGCAGCCCTCGGCCAGTTGTGCGAGCGGTTCGAACAGGCCGAGGTTTCGGGCGGCGTTCGCTGCGTGGTCCTGGCCTCGACCGGACCGGTATTCAGCGCGGGTCACGACCTGCGCGAGATTGTCGACGCCACCGAAGCGGAGCGGGCCTCGCTGTTCGAGCTGTGCACGCAAACCATGCTCACCATTCGCCGGCTGGCGCTGCCGGTAATTGCCCAGGTACAGGGCCTGGCCACGGCGGCGGGCTGCCAACTGGCCACGACCTGCGACCTGATCGTGGCCGCCGAGTCGGCCAGTTTTGCCACGCCCGGAATCAAAATCGGCCTGTTCTGTTCCACTCCGGCCGTGCCGCTTTCGCGGGCCGTACCCACGAAAAAGGCCATGGAAATGTTGCTCACCGCCGAGCCCGTTCCGGCGGCCGAAGCCGAGCGCATCGGCCTGGTCAATCGGGTCGTTCCCGACGATCAGCTGGCCGATGCCACGTTGGCGTTGGCTCGCCAGATTGCCGCGGCCAGCCCCTACACGCTGGGCGTAGGCAAGCGGGGCTTCTACGAGCAGCGAGAGCTATCGACCGAGCTGGCCTATCAGGCGACCGAACAAATCATGTTGGAAAATGCCCGCGCGGCCGACGCCATCGAGGGCATGAAAGCATTTTTAGAGCGACGCCCGCCGCGCTGGAACGTGACCTGAGCGGGCCGACGTGGGTTACCTTGTTGGCCGCTCGGATTGGTCCTAAACTAGAGTCCGGCCAACCATTTGGGTGCTGTGTTGCCCTTGCGCCGCGCCGCACTTCCGGCGGCAAGGGGGTGCGTTCGACGAACCGTTCAGCCAATCTGCTCGTCTTCCATCAAACCGCGAAGGGTTTTCAGTTATGGCGACTGCCCTGGACCGCAAACTCTGGGCACAATGGCAGCAAGAGATCGAAAAAGCGGGGCCCGGTCCGCAGCCGGCCACCACGGTGAGCGGGGTGCCGATCGATCCGCTTTACACGCCCGACAACCTGGAAGGCTTCGAGTACGAAACGGCGCTGGGCTACCCCGGCCAGTATCCGTTCACGCGCGGCGTGCATGCCACCATGCATCGTGGCCGGCTATGGACGATGCGGCAGTTTGCCGGGTTCGGCACGGCGCGGCAAACCAACGAGCGGTTCAAGTTCCTGGTCGACAAGGGGCAGACCGGCCTGAGCACGGCCTTCGACCTCCCCACGCTGATGGGGCTCGACAGCGACGACCCGCGCTCGCTGGGCGAGGTGGGGCGGTTGGGCGTGGCCGTCGACACGATCGACGACATGCGCACGCTGTTCGACGGCATCGACATTGAGCGGCTGTCGGTTTCGATGACGATCAACGCGCCGGCCGCCATCATCATGGCCTTCTACCTGGCCAACGCGCAAGACCGCGGTTTCGACTGGCGCAAGCTCCGGGGCACGATCCAGAACGACACGCTCAAGGAGTTTCACGCCCAGAACGAAATCTACTTTCCACCCGAGCCCTCGGTGAGCCTGGCGATCGACGTTGTCGAGTTCTGCGCGCATCACGTGCCGCAATGGAACCCGGTGTCGATCAGCGGCTATCACATTCGCGAGGCCGGCTCGACCGCCGTGCAGGAGCTCGCTTTCACGCTGGCCGACGGGTTCCACTACATCGACGAGGGATTGCGCCGCGGATTGCAGGTTGACCAGTTCGCGCACCGGCTCAGCTTTTTCTTTAACGCGCACAATGACCTGTTCGAGGAAATCGCCAAGTACCGCGCGGCCCGGGCGCTCTGGGCCGACCGGCTGCGCAACCATTACGGCGCGAAGAACGAAAACTCGTGGAAACTGCGGTTCCACGCGCAGACCGCCGGTTGCACGCTGCAAGACAAACAGCCTGAAGTGAACCTGATTCGCGTGGCCTACCAGGCGCTGGCTGCAGTGTTGGGGGGGTGCCAATCGCTGCACACCAACAGCATGGACGAGACGCTGGCGCTCCCGTCGGAACACGCCGTGACGTTGGCCTTGCGCACGCAGCAAGTGCTGGCCCACGAGACGGGCGTGACCAACACAGTCGATCCCTTGGGGGGCAGCTACTTCGTCGAGACGCTGACCCGGCAGATGCAGCAGGAAGCCCGGCAGTATTTCGAGCGGATCGAGGACCTGGGCGGCATGCTGCCGGCCATCGACCGCGGCTTCTTCCGCCGCGAGATCGCCGAGGCGGCGTTCGCCTATCAGCGCGAATTCGACGCCAAGCACAAGATCGTCGTCGGCGTCAACGCCTATCAAGAGGCCGAGGCAAAGCCGATCGACATCCTGACGATCGACCATGAAGTGGAACGCGAGCAGGTCGGCCGGCTGGCCGAGATCAAGGCCGAGCGCAGCACCGCCGACCTTGAGCGCGCGCTCGACGCCGTCCGCCGCGCCGCCGAAGCCCGGCAAAACATGCTGCCCACCTTGCTCGACGCGGCCCGCGCCCGGGCCACCGTGGGCGAAACCATGCAGGCCCTGGCCGACGTATACGGCCGCTGCGACGCCACGGTGGTGTAATCGTGCCGAGGGGCGCAACGACCGCCGCGCAGAATATCTCGACCGAATTAGCCGCCAGAGAGAATCCTCCGTAGATGAATCACTCCGTGCCCCTGCGAATCGTGTTGGCAAAGGTGGGTCTCGACGGCCACGACCGCGGTGTCAAAGTCGTCTCGCGCGCCTTGCGCGATGCCGGGTTCCACGTCATCTACCCCGGGCTGTGGCAGCAGCCCGAGTCGGTGGTGCGCACCGTCGCCGATGAAGATGCCGATTGGCTGGGCATTAGCCTGCTGAGCGGCACGCACATGACGCTCGTGCCGCGGATCATCGATTTGTTGCGGGCAGCGGGGCTCGATCACGTGGGGGTTCTCGTCGGCGGCATCATTCCCGAGGCCGACGTTCCCAAGCTGCTCGAATTGGGCGTGGCCCGGGTGTTCGGGCCAGGCACACCGCTGCCAGAGATCGTCGAGTTTCTTCGGGCCGAAGGGAGTCGGACGCATGCTTGATGAACTGCTGTCGCGCTTTTTTGCGCACGACCGCCTGGCCCTGGCCCGGGTGCTGACGCTGATCTCGCGAGGCGAGCAGCTCGACGCGCTGCGAGCCGCGCTCTTGCCGCGCAAGGAGCACACTTGCGTGGTGGCGATTACCGGCAACGCCGGCGTCGGCAAAAGCACGTTGGTCGGCAAGTTAGCCGAGTACCTGCGTTTGCAAGGCAAGACCGTGGCCGTGCTGGCCTGCGACCCGCAAAGCCCGTTGACCGGCGGGGCCCTGCTGGGCGACCGCATTCGCATGCCCAGCCGGCCCGACGACCCGGGCTTTTTCGTGCGCAGCGTGGCCGCGGCCAGCGGTCACCAGGCGATCGCCGAGCACGTTGACCTGATGATCCGCGCCCTGGCCCAGTTCAGTTTCGACGTGGTGCTGGTCGAAACCGTGGGGGCGGGCCAGGGCGACACGGCCGTCCGCGAATTGGCCGACGTGGTGGTGCTACTCTTGCAGCCCGAGTCGGGCGACGAATTGCAGTGGGAAAAGGCCGGCCTGCTGGAAGTGGCCGACATCGTCGTGGTCCACAAGGCCGATTTGGCGGGCGCCGAGCGCACGCAATCGCAAGTTAAGGAGTTGCTCAGCTTGCCGGGCTGCCGCGAGATTTCGGTGCTGCGCGTGAGCTCGGCCAAGAGCGAAGGTCTGGGCGAATTGTGGTCGGCCATCGTGGCCGCCCCGAAGCGTCATCCCGTGACCGACGCCGACCGCGAGTTCTTGCTCCGCCGAGCCCAGCAGGTGCTGGCCGAACGATTCTACGATCGCTCGCAGACCATCACGCCGCTGGTCGATCGCTGGAAGCGGCAGGAACTCGACGAAGTGCAAGCGGCCGACGCGCTACTGCACTTGCTGATTCATTGACGACTCCCAGCTTGCCGGGTTACGCCCGGCCCCGGCTCTGTTCTTCGCGCCGCGCACAATCGATGCACAGCGCGGCATAGGGCGCGGCATTCAAACGCTCGCGGGCGATTGGTCCGCCGCAAGCCGCGCATTGGCCGTACGTTCCCTGGTCAATGCGCTCGAGCGAGGCCACGACTTCGCTGAGCAGGAATTCCTCGTTCTGCGCAATGGCCACCTGCTCGTCGACCCCCTCGGCGTCGGCATCGGCCGGGTGCGTGGGCACGGACGACGAATCGCCCGGCGCCAGAATATCTTCGCGCAAAGCCTGCTCGCTGCTGTTGACGGCACGGACCAGCCGCCCCCGCAGCGCGAGCAATCGCGCACGATAGTTGTCGAGTTCGGCGGTATTCATTCAATCGGTCCTCCACTTGCAGGTCAGGTGAAATGGCCGGCCGCAGCCGTGGCCTAGGGGCCAAGTTGCGATTGTCTTTGACTTTTCTCGCTCAAGAGCAAAGAATGCGCCAAGTCTCTCCGGCTGAAGCTGTAAGCTCGAATTGGTCGGCTTTTGACCACTCCGGCTTGTTGCGATCCAGCAGGAGAACTGGCAAGGGCGCGCTCTGGGGACACAGCGAGCGCGCCAGGCGGCTCTCTTTGAATCAGACCACATGTCTCGCGACGCAAAGCGCAGCAACGATCTGTTCGTCTCAGCGGCCCGCGCCTTTCAGCAGACGCACTGGCAGCCGGCCGTCGATGTTTGCCGCACGGCGCGCGGCTGGCTGTTGAAATACGAACTTGCCGGCGTGCTGCCCACGGACATTCAACTGTCGGTCGCCGGTCGCACGATCACCTTGCGGGGCGCCCGCCGCGACACGCGCGTTGCCGAGCGCCAAGAGTCATATTGGATGGAAATCTCTTACAACCAGTTCGAACGCGCGCTGGAGCTCCCCTGTGACATAAGTGCGATGGACATTGCCACCGAGTATCACGACGGAATGTTGCTCGTTCAGCTGACCTGCCGGGATCAAGCATCATGACCGCGGAAGAAACCCGCACGTTGAGCGTGCTGCCCATCAAGAATACGATTCTCTATCCGTACCTGCTGCTGCCGTTGTCGGTGGGCCGCGAGCGATCGCTGGCGGCTATCGAGGCCGCCGTGGCCAGCGAGGACAAAACGCTGTTCGTCGTAGCCCAGCGCGACGCCCGCGTCGAAGATCCCGCCCTCGAGCACCTGTACAACATCGGCACCGAGGCGGTGATCAAGCGCATGGAGCGCGGCGAGGGCGTAATCCAGCTCATCGTGCAGGGCACCCGCCGCATGGAGATCATCGATGGGGTGCAGAGCAGCCCCCACTTGCAAGCGCGGGTGCGAGCCCTGGCCGAGCCGGCGGACACGGGCGCCGAAGTCGATGCCTTGCAACGGGCGATCATCGACGTGGCCGCGCGGATCCAGGCCATGTCGCAGCCCGAGGGGCAAATCGGCGTCGCCCAGATTCTCAGCCAGTTCAAAGATCCGCTGCACCAGGCCTACCTGCTGGCCACGATGCTGGGGCTTGACTCGGAGAAAGAGCAGCAACTGCTCGAAGCCGACTCGCGGTTGACCGCGCTGCGTCTGATGCACGAGTTCCTCACGCAAGAAGCGCAGATCGTCGAGCTGCGGCAAAAGATCGCCAGCCAGGCGCAAAGCGAAATGAGCCGCGAGCAGCGCGAGTATCACTTGCGCCAGCAGTTGCGAGCCATCCAGCAGGAGCTGGGCGAATCGAGCGGCGAACAGTCGGATGCCGCGGAGTTGCGCCGCCGGCTCGAAGAGGTGCAATTGCCCGACGAAGTGCGCAAGGAAGCCGAGCGTGAGCTGGGCCGCTTGGAGCGGCTGCCCGCCGCCGCGCCCGACTATCAGATCACCCGCTCCTACCTGGAACTGGTGCTCGAGCTGCCCTGGACCCAGGAGACGACCGACAATCTCGACCTGGCGCGGGCCCGCACCGTGCTCGACGAAGATCACTACGACCTCAAGGAAATCAAACAGCGAATCATTGAACAGCTGGCGGTCTTGAAGCTCAACCCGGGGGCCAAGGCGCCCATCTTGTGCTTTGTCGGTCCACCGGGTGTCGGCAAAACGTCGCTGGGGCAGTCGATCGCCAGGGCCTTGGAGCGCAAGTTCGAGCGGATGAGCCTGGGCGGCATGCACGACGAGTCGGAGCTGCGCGGGCACCGCCGCACGTACATCGGCGCCATGCCGGGGCGAATCATTCAGGCCGTGCGCCGCGCGGGCGTGCGCAACCCGGTGCTGATGCTCGACGAAGTCGACAAGGTGGGGCGCGATTACCGGGGCGATCCGACGGCCGCGCTATTGGAGATCCTCGACCCGGCGCAGAACTTCGAGTTTCGCGACAACTATTTGAATTTGCCGTTCGATTTGTCGAAGACGTTCTTTATCGCCACGGCCAACACGCTCGACACGATTCCCCGCCCGCTGCTCGACCGCATGGAAATTCTGCGGCTCACCGGCTACAGCGAGGAAGAGAAGCTGCAGATTGCCCGTAGATACCTGATTCGCCGGCAGCTCAACGAGGCGGGGTTGACCGACGAACAGGTCGAAATTCCCGACGACACGCTACGACGCCTGATCAGCCGCTACACGCGCGAGGCGGGCGTGCGACATCTGGAACGCACGATCGGCCAGTTGGCGCGCAAGGTGGCCGTCCGGCATGCCGAAAACCAGTCGGAACAGATCACGATTCGTCCCGAGGATCTCGAAGGCATGCTAGGCCCCGAGCGGTTCTTCATCGAAGAAGCGCGCCGCGAACTGCCCCCCGGCGTGGCCACGGCCCTGGCCTGGACCGAAACCGGCGGCGAAGTGCTGTATATCGAGGCGCTGGCGCTGCCCGGCGGCCGCGACTTGATGCTCACCGGCCAACTCGGCGAAGTGATGCGCGAATCGGCCCGCGCGGCGCAAAGCTACATCTGGTCGCAGGCCGAAGTGTTGGGCATCAGCCCGGAAAAACTTCGCGAGACGGGTGCACACATTCACGTGCCAGCCGGCGCCATTCCCAAGGACGGTCCCTCGGCCGGCGTGGCGATGGCCTCGGCGCTGGCTTCGATGTACACGGGGCTGGCCGTCCGTAGCGATACGGCCATGACCGGCGAGATTACGCTCACCGGCCTGGTATTGCCTGTGGGTGGCATCAAGGAAAAGGTGCTGGCGGCGCGGCGCGCGGGCATTCGTCGGATCGTTCTGCCCGAGCAAAATGCCAAGGATCTGAAGGACTTGCCCGACGAAGTCCGCAACGAGCTGCACTTTACGCTGGCCAGTCGCATCGAGCAGGTGTTGGCGGCCGCCATTCCGCAGTTGGCCGATCGTTTTCCGCAGGCGGCGCGGCCCAAGTGACTGCGGGCGGCGCGGCCCGGCGGGGTGTCG